>NZ_JBFAZW010000051.1:0-74690 GCF_040682015.1 Dactylosporangium sp. NPDC051485 | reverse complement strand
CACCGGCATGCCCCACCCGCCCAACACCACAACAACACATCGGCTATCAGCGATATTTGGCTCACGCCTCCGCTACCCGCGGATCCGGGTCTGAGGAGGGGGACGCCGGAAAACGGCGTCCCCTATCCGACACGTGATCGACCTCGGCGCCGCGCTCGACGAGCAGTTCTTCGACGTCGCGGTAGGACAGGTTGAACCGCAGATACCAGCGCACCGCGAGGACGATGGCCTCGGCCGGGAACCGGAACCCGGCGAACGCCGACTTCGGCGGCAGCCAGGGGCGTGGACGAATCGATGACCTCACTGTCCAAGTCTGCGTGGATCTTGCCAACGCACAACGCAACGGTCCCCCCGAGCCGCCGTGCAGCGCTGTGTTTCGATACTTCGATGCAGGCGGGCAATTCGGAGGAGCGCAGGTCGCCAGCGCTGGACGATGCGCAGGTACCGGTGTGGTCTGCCGGGTGCTCGGTGGACGACCTGTTCGTGGGGTTCGATCCGGACACCGCATCAACGTCGGAGCCGGTGGACTGGGCCCGGCGGTGGACGGTGGCGTGGCGCACCGAGGAAGGTGTGGTGAGCTGCGTGGTACGGAATCTGGATGCGCTACCGACGGCGGTGAGATGCAGCCGATGCGCCGGTTCGCCTGGAGTACCCGGCAGCGGCACCGGCCGGGGTTGCAGTTTCATGGTCAGTACTGGCCGGCATCACGGTTTCGAGAGCGGTCGACGCACTCGGCAACGGCGAGCCAGCCCGCTGGCGGGTGACGGCGAAGATCAGCCGCAGCTCGACCGCGTGCGGCAGGGACGCTCCGCGTTCGCCGAGAAGCCTTCTCACGATCCAATCGCTGTCAGCCCGGTCGGCGGCGGCTTGGGCCAGCCTTGCCGCGGCGGGGGCCGCGACCATCGCCGGAAACCGCACGCCGCGGGCGGCGAGGTGGCGGGTGGCGTCATCGATGAACCCCCGGCGCTGGGTGGGGTCGGGTCATCGAGGCTCGGCACCCGGCGCGGCCAGCGCACCCGGCGATTTCGACCCTGCGTTGCCGGTCGGCAGGCTGACCGTCGCCATCATCGGGCTCATCTCACACCGCTACCAGCCAGGTCGCCGCCGGACACCTCGCCGCCGACGAGGCGTACACCGTCTTCGCTGAGAGCGTGCTACGGGTGTGGGGTGCCGCCGGCGAAGCCGACAAAAGACCCTGATCCGATCAGCTGCGCGCACGCCGCCGAGGGTGGGCGCGTGGTCGGCGCAGCCCTGCGCCTGGCGCCGCAGTTTTGTCAAATATTGACATGCGCTCAATCGGGGTTTTCCATGTATGCATGTTTCCTCTGCCAAGGAGTGCATCGATGAGGGGTTCCCGACTGCGCAGACTGCTCCTTGCGGTTGTGTTGGCCGCCGCGGCGACCGGGTACGCGGTCGCCGCCTCGGCCGGTCCGGCCGCCGCCGACTACACCGGCACCAACCTGCCGGACTGGGCGATCGGCCCGTTCAGCCGGTACAACGCAAATCCCATTCTCACCGCGCAGGGCAGTGGCTTCGAGGCCAACGAGACGTACAACCCCGGCGTGGTGGTGCGCGGCGGCGTCTACCGGATGCTCTACCGGGGACAGCGCGGAGACACCTCCCAGATCGGGTACGCCACCAGCACCGACGGGCACACGTACACCCGATACGCCGGCAATCCGGTCATCACCAACAGCCTGCCGAACGCGACCGCCGCGGTCGAGGATCCCCGGCTCTACGAGCTCAACGGCACGTACTACACGTTCTTCACCGGCGTCCACAACGGCGGGTACGACATCAACGAGGCGACCTCGACCGACATGGTGCACTGGACCCAACTCGGCCCGATCGTCACGAACAACAAGAACGCGGCAGTGGTCACCGACCCGTCCGACCATCCGCTGCTCATCAATGGCCGCTACGTCATGTACTACGGCGGCCGGGCCTCCGGCGGCTGTGCCGGAGCGGGATGCGGTACCGGTGTCGCCTACTCGACGGACATGGTGCACTGGACCAACTTCACCCCGATTGATCTGCATCTGCCGAGCAGCTACGCCCCGGTCGAGATCTGCGTCGCGGTCACCGACTATCAGACTGTCCAGGGTGGACCGGTCAACCACAACATCGTGCTGTTCATCGCGGGCGGTCTGATGTCGCACGGCCGGTGGTTCTACGCGGTCAGCGAGATGGTCATGTCCCGCGCCGATCCGACGCGCTCGACGGGGCAGTTGACCGACGCTGTCCTCAGCCCGGCGGCGCCGTACGAGCAGAACGGCCTGACGCCGAACACGATCTTCATGAACACGATCATGTTCAACAATGGACAATGGTGGATGAACTACGGCGGCGGGGACACCGTCGTGGGGCTCGCCACCGCCCCGTTGCGCGGATCCTCAGCGGCGCAGTTCAGCTCGACCAGCCTGGAGAGCGGACAGCGGCTGCCCGACTGGGCGGACGTGGTCGACACCGACGGCGGCACCTCGGCCGGCGGCATCGCCAACGTCAACCCGATCCCCGGCTACGGCCTGTCCGGACCGGAGGCGAGCATGCGCGCCGAGATCGCACACAGCGGAACGACCGCGCTGATGTACTCCGGAAGCGCCGCCGGAGCTCCCACCGACTACGCATATCTGAAGCTGTTCGACCTCAGCACCCCGCTGACCATCGGACCCAACACCGTCCTCTCGTACTGGATCTATCCACAGGGAACGGCCCAGTCGCCGCTGGTGTCGGGGGACAACAGCAGCTGCGTCGCCATCGATGCCGATCTCACCGACGGCACGGCGCTGCGCAACACCGCAGTGACCGACCAGGGTGGTGGACGCTTGCATCCGGAGTACCAGTGCGGGCGGCTGGCGCTCGGCCAGTGGAACCACGTGACCGCCCGGCTCGGTGCACTGTCGGGCAAGCAGATCAGCCGCATCGACATCGGATTCGACCGCCCAGGCGGCGGCGGCGGGTACCGCGGCTACGTCGACGACATCAGCATCACCGGCTGACCCGGGCCCCGCCCGTCCATCCTGCTTCCGCACGCCCTTCTGCCCCCGGCGACGCCGCCTGGAGCAGAAGGGCGGTGCGCGGCCGCGCCCGCGCGCACGAGAAGTTTTGTCAAGTATTGACATACTCTTATCGAGGTCTTCCATGTATGGCATGTCTTCCGCCAAAGTCAGGGTCGCGGCGCTTGCCCTCGCGACCATTGCGAGCGTCACCACGCCGGTCCTGCTGGTCGGGGCCGGTACAGCGGCCGCGGCGCCCGTTGCGGACCCCGCCGCGATCGTCAACCCCCGCCTGGGCACCAGCCACGACGGCAACACGTTCCCCGGCGCCGACGCCCCGTTCGGCATGGTGCAGTGGAGCCCGGACACGCCCTCGCTGGCCGACGGTGGCGGGTACACCTACAGCGATACCACGATCACCGGCTTCAGCCTGACCCACCTGTCCGGGCCGGGCTGCGACGCCACCGGCGACGTGCCGATCCTGCCCACCGTCGGGGCCGTCGCCAACACCGCCAGCATCTCCTACTCGCACAGCAACGAGACGGCCAGCGCCGGCGCATACGCGGTGACCCTCGGCAACGGCGTCAAGACCGAGCTCACCGCGACCACCCGCTCCGGCATGGCCCGCTTCACGTTCCCCGCGACCGGGCAGGCCAACCTGCTGTTCAAGCTGACCGGCGCGATGACCGGCACCACCAACCCGTCGTTCACCGCGGTCAGCAACACCGAGGTGAGCGGGGCGGTGACCGCCGGCGGGTTCTGCGGCTCGGCCTACCACTACACGCTCTACTACGACGTCGTCTTCGACCGTGCCTTCTCCGCCAACAGCTTCAGCAACGGGCTCGGGTCGGTCACCTTCGACGCCTCCGCCAACCAGGTCGTGCAGGCGAAGGTCGGCATCTCCTTCGTGTCGGCGGCGGGCGCCGCGGGCAACCGCGCGGCCGAGAACGCCGGCTGGGATTTCGCCGGTACGCGTACCGCCACCCACAACGCGTGGAACACCCTGCTGAACAAGATCCAGATCAGCGGCGGGACGACCGACTCGCAGACGGTGTTCTACACGTCGCTGTACCACGCGCTGCTGCACCCGAACGTGGTCAGCGACAGCAACGGGCAGTACCGCGGCTTCGACAACGCCGTGCACACCGTGACCGCGGGGCACCAGGCACAGTACGGCAACTACTCCGGCTGGGACATCTACCGCGCCCAGGCACAGCTGTCCGCGCTCGTCGCGCCCCAGCAGATGAGCGACAGCGCCCAGTCGATGGTGAACGACTACGCGCAGGGCGGGACGCTGCCGAAGTGGTCGTTCTACAACGGCGAGACCTACGTGATGGTCGGCGACCCGGCCGACGGCATCATCGCCGGGTACTACGCCTTCGGCGCGCGCAACTTCGACACCGCCGCGGCCAAGGACGCGATGGTGCACCAGGCGACCGTCACCAACGGCGCCCGCCCGGGGCTGACCTACCTGGCCGGCCTGGGCTACCTGCCCTCCGACGGCTCGTACGGCTGCTGCAACTTCTACGGGCCGGTGTCGACGCTGCTGGAGTACAACACCGCGGACTTCGCCGTCGGCGCGTTCGCCGGAGCGCTGGGCGACACGACCACCCGCGACCAGTTCTACAACCGCGCGCAGGACTGGCGGAACATGTTCAACGCCGGCAGCGGCTTCATGCAGCCGAAGCTCGCCAACGGGGCCTGGAAGGCCGGCTTCAACCCGGCCTCCGGGGACGACTTCGTCGAGGGCACCTCGTGGCAGTACACCGGCATGGTCCCCTTCAACGTGCGCGGCCTGGCCGACGCCAAGGGCGGCAACGCGGCCATGGTGTCCTATCTGGACAGTGTGCTGGGCGCGTTCAACGGCAGCGGCGGCACCCACGCCGACCTCGGCAACGAGCCCTCGGTCGAGCTGCCGTGGGAGTACGACTACGTCGGCCAGCCGTGGAAGACCCAGGCGGTCGTGCGGCAGGTGCAGAACCAGCTGTGGCCCAACAACCCGGCCGCCTGGGGCGTCGGCAACGACGACCTCGGCACGATGAGCGCCTGGTACGTCTTCTCCGCGCTTGGCTTCTTCCCCGAGACCCCCGGCACCTCCGACCTGGCCCTGGGCAGCCCGCTGTTCACCCAGGCGATCGTGCACCTGGGCGGCGGCGGCACGATCACGATCAACGCCCCGGCCGCGGCCACCAACGCCCCCTACGTGCAAAGCCTGAAGCTCAACGGCTCCGCGTGGAACAACGCGTACCTGCCGGCGTCGTTCGCGCTCAACGGCGGAACGTTGGACTTCGTGCTCGGTACCACGGCCAACACGTCGTGGGCGACCGCCGCGTCGTCGGCTCCGCCGTCGTACAACGGCAACGGCGGCAGCCAGCCGCCCACCAACCCGGGCGGGGCGACCGGCCCGATCACCTCGGCGATCGCCGGCAAGTGCGTCGACGTCGACCACTCCGGCACCGCCGACGGCACCAAGGTGCAGCTGTGGTCGTGCAACGGCTCGCTCGCCCAGGCGTGGACGCCGGTGAACGGCACGCTGCAGGCGTTCGGCAAGTGCCTGGACGTGTCCAACAGCGGTACCGCGAACGGCACGTTGGTGCAGTTGTGGACGTGCAACGGATCCGGGGCGCAGCAGTGGGCCTACGACGGCGGCACGGGCGCGCTGCGCAACCCGCAGTCCGGCCGCTGCCTCGACGACCCGGGCTCCAGCACCACCGACGGCACGCAGCTGCAGATCTACGACTGCAACGGCACCAGCGCCCAGCACTGGACGGTCCCGCACGCCCCGACCGGCCAGATCGGCTCGGCGATCGCCGGCAAGTGCGCCGACGTCAACGGCGCCGCCACGGCCAACGGCACGAAGATCCAGATCTGGTCGTGCAACACGTCGGCCGCCCAGGTCTGGACGCTGCCCGGCGACGGCACGCTCCGCGCGCTCGGCAAGTGCATGGACGTGTCCAACAGCGGCACCGCCAACGGCTCGCTCGTGCAACTGTGGGACTGCAACAGCAGCGGCGCCCAGCAGTGGCTGTACGTTGCGGGCACCGGCGCGCTGCGCAACCCGCAATCCGGCCGCTGCCTGGACGTGCCGAAGTCGAGCACCACGGACGGCACGCAGCTGCAGATCTACGACTGCAACGGCACCAACGCCCAGCACTGGAACCTGCCCACCTGACCTGACCACCGGCATCGCCGGCCCCGGCAGGACTTCTGCTGGGGCCGGACGGTGCGTGTCGCTCGTCCCACACCCGCCGACGCGCCTGCGCAGCGCGGCCATCCGCTCGTTCATACGGTGAACTCCGCCCGGATCGCGGCGATCATCGTGCGGCAGTTCACAGCAGTACCGCGGCCAGCACCGAACCCAGCAGGGCCGCGACCGCCTCCGACGCAAGCATCGTGACCCCGCTCGCGGCGACGAGCAGTCCGGCGTTGCCGAGCGTTGCGCCCCGGGGCAGGAAGTGCAGAGCGAGCCGGGCGACGTCAACGGTGCGGAACGCACTCCGCGCCGACAAGCCCTGCATGCCATCGCGCATCACCTGGCGCCCGCCGGCGGCCCGCGACGGCGGCCGACACGCGGTCATCCCGCCGCCACCGAGGTGCACTGCCAGCGACTGCTGAGGCGAGCCCGACCCTCGGGCTGACGCCGCTCACGCCGCGTCGGCCCAGGACGAGCAGCTTCGGCAAAAAGGCAAGTTTCCTTAATGAAAACTTCCTGCTGTCTCACACGTTCGCAAGAAAAAGCGACCAAATCCAACAATTTGTCGACCGGTGGGTGCCGCATTCGGCCGCAGGAGCCGGAGCGAGCCAGGCACGTGCACGTCCCGCGCATAGCGCACCGCCAATTTGGTCGGATACGTGCCATAGAGGCACGTGAGCGCCTAGTCCACAGTGGACACTGCGCCGAATTTCGCGATTTGTCAAGCCTTGACAGAAGCCGGACATGAGAGCGAACCTCCCTCTAGGACGACGACCGCCCCACCCGACGACGCCCCGCCAGGCGCGCCCGACACCGGCCCGCGAAGCCATCGAGGGCCTCGTCTGCCTGGCGCTGACATCGTTGTCACAGTCGACGCACCCCTCCCCCCGAAACGGCAGGTTGCCGCACATGACCACAAGTTCACCCCCCACCCGCCGCCGGCGGGCCTGGCTGGCGGCGGTCGCCCTCGTCGCCGGCCTGCTCAGCGTCGTCGTCAGCGCACCGCCGGCGGCTGCCGCGGCCGGCGACTTCGTCACCGGTTTCGAGCCCGGCGATCCGCAGCCGACGTGGACGAACAGCGTCGAGAGCAGCCTGAACGTCACGGGGTACTGCTGCGGCCTGACCGCCATGGAGAGTGGCGTGCGCAACGAGACCGCGCACACCGGGACCACCGCGCTGATGTACTCGGGCTACGACACGTCCACGACCGGCTCGTACTCGTACAACCGGGTCTTCGACGTCGACATCCCGATCGGCCCGGGCAGCACGCTGTCCTACTGGGTGTATCCGCAGTCCGGCGGCAACCTCGACGTCGCCGTCGACCTCATCTTCACCGACGGCTCGAGCCTGCGCGACTCCGGCGCCGTTGACCAGCACGGCGTGCGCGTGCACCCCATGTTCCAGGGCAACGGCTCGGTGCTGTCGTTCGACACCTGGAACTACGTCACGTCGAACATCGGCGCCTACGTCGCCGGCAAGACGGTCGACCGCATCCTCATCGCCTACGACCAGCCGGCCAACACCGGCCCGTTCCGCGGCTACTTCGACGACATCTCCATCCTCGGCAGCGGCCGCCTCTCCGACTACGTCGACACCCGTCGCGGCTCGAACTCGTCGTTCAGCTACTCGCGGGGCAACACGTTCCCGGGCACGACGGTGCCCAACGGGTTCAACTTCTGGACCCCGGTGACCGACGGCAACAGCGACGGGTGGCTGTACGAGTACAACGCCACCACCGTGCAGGGCTTCGCGGTGAGCCACGAGCCGAGCCCGTGGATCGGCGACTACGGCCAGTTGCAGGTGATGCCGATGACCGGTGGGCTGAAGACGACACCGGACGCGCGCAAGTCGACGTTCAGCCACGCCAACGAGGTCGCCCGGGCGCACTACTACAAGACCCGCCTCGATACGTACGGCATCACCGCCGAGATGACCCCGACCGATCACGCCGGCGTCATGCGCTTCACGTTCCCGGCCGCGTCGGACTCGACGATCCTGTTCGACGTCATCGACAGCGCCGCCGGCTCGTTCAGCGTCGACACGAACGCGCGCACGATCTCCGGCTACGCCGACCACAAGGGCCAGCGGCTGTACTTCTCGGCGACCGTCGACGCCCCGATCACCGCGTCCGGCACCGGCGGCACCGGCTGGGTGCGGTTCGCGACCACGGCCAACCAGGCGGTGACGCTGAAGATGGGCACGTCGTGGATCAGCGTCGCGCAGGCCGCGGCCAACCTGAACCAGGAGGTCGGCGCGAAGAGCTTCGACACCGTGCGCGACGAGGCCGCCGCCGCCTGGGACGCCACGTTCAACCGGGTCGCCATCGAGGGCGCGAGCGCCGACCAGCTCACGACGTTCTATTCCAACATGTACCGGGCGTTCATGTACCCGAACAACCGCTCCGAGATGGTCGGCGGCGTCCGGAAGTACCAGAGCCCGTACGACGGCGCCGTGCACGACGGTCAGATGTACGTCAACAACGGCTTCTGGGACACGTCCCGCGCGGTGTGGCCGCTGTACACCCTGCTGACCCCGACGAAGACGGGCGAGATGCTCGACGGGTTCGTCAACGCGTACAAAACCTATGGCTGGACGCCGCGCTGGACCGGGCCCGGCTCGATCGACAGCATGGTCGGCACCAACCAGGACTTGGCCTTCGCCGACGCTTACATGAAGGGCGTGCGCAACTTCGACTACCAGGCGGCCTACGCGTCGATGGTCAAGAACGCCAGCACGTACTCCGGCGCCGGCAACAAGGGCCGCAAGGCCATCGAGCAGTCGGTCTTCAAGGGCTACGTGCCCACCGACGCGCTCGGCGAGTCGGCGTCGTGGACGCTCGAGGACGCGAACAACGACTTCGGCATCGCGCAGATGGGCCAGGCGCTCGGCTACACCGAGGACGCCGCCTACTTCCGCAACCAGGCCCTGGACTACACGAACCTCTTCTCGGCGTCCGTCGGCTTCTTCCGCGGCCGGCAGTCCAGTGGCGCGTGGCGCACGAGCGACGCGGACTTCAAGCCCAACTTGTGGGGCTGCGAGTTCACCGAGGGCGCGCCGTGGCACTACGCGACCGCCGCTCCCCAGGACCCGCAGGGCATGGCCAACCTCTACGGCGGCCGCGCCCAGCTGTCCGCGAAGATCGACGCCGTGCTCGCCGCCTCCCGCGACTTCCTGCCCGGCTGCTACGGCGGAACGATCCACGAGATGACCGAGGCCTACGACACCAACATGGGCCAGTACGCACACTCCAACGAACCCATCCACCACATGCTCTACATGTACAACTACGCCGGCACCCCGGCGAAGACTCAGAACCAGGTCCGCCGGGTGCTCACCACGCTCTACAGCTCCGGGGCCGGCACCGGCAACGGCTACCTCGGCGACGAGGACAACGGCGAGATGTCCGCCTGGTACATCTTCTCCGCCCTCGGCTTCTACCCCGCCCGAATGAGCTCGACCGACTACACCATCGGCGCGCCGCTGCACCCGAAGGCGACCGTGACCCTGGAGAACGGACGCACGTTCACCGTGACCGCCCCCGGCGTCAGCGACACCAACCGGTACATCCAATCGGCCACCCTCAACGGCGTCACCTACACGAAGAACTACCTCACCCACGCCGACCTCACCGCCGGTGGCACCCTGAACTTCGTCATGGGCCCCAACCCGTCGTCGTGGGGCACGGGCAGCAGCGACATCCCGCCGTCGCTGACCACCGGCACCACCGCGCCCAAACCGCTCGTCGACAAGGCGACCGGCAGCACCGTCACCGTCACCGCCGAGAACCCGCCCAACGAGACGAAGGCGGCCCTCGTCGACGACACGTCCATGACCAAATGGCTGGCGTTCACGAACACGGCCACCATCACCTGCCAGCTCACCGCCGGCGCGACCGTCAAGCATTACACGCTGACGTCCGCCAACGACGTCCCTGGCCGCGACCCGAAGAACTGGACCCTGCAGGGCTCCAACGACGGCAGTACTTGGACCACGGTCGACACCCGCAGCAACATCGACTTCGTCGACCGGCGCCAGACCCGGGCATTTGTCATCGCCAACAGCACCTCCTACACCCGCTACCGGCTGCAGATCACCGCCAACCACGGCGCCGCCGAAACCCAGCTGGCCGAGCTCGAGCTGCTCGGCTGAGAAGCCGCAAGGACGTGAAGGGCGGCCATCGCTGGCGGTAGCCGCCCTTCACGCGCTCGGCAAACCCACGGCAACGTCGATACGGCATCCCGAAGGCGCCGAACGCCTCGGCTGCAACCCCGCAACCCTCATGCGCTACTACACCCGCATCAATACTCACCGCTGCCGCCAAGCCGCCCACGACCTCGCCAAGCTCGTACCCCTTTTACCCCGTCTGAATCTCCCACACCCTGGAGCCACGATGTCGACCTCACGTCAGAGATCGGTCCGCCGCGCTATCGCCGGGCTTGGCGGGTTCGTCCTTGCCGCGACGGCCCTCCCCGCGTTCGTCGCGACCGCGCACGCGGCACCCGCCAAGGCCACACCCACCGCCGTCACCGCGAGCGGCGTCCCCCGTCCCGACCACGTCGTGGTCGTCGTCTTCGAGAACACGACGGCGAGTTCGATCTACGGGAACTCCCAGGCCCCGTACTTCAACCAGCTCGCGAACACCGGGGCCAAGTTCACCGACTCCGCCGCGATCGAGCACCCTTCCCAGCCCAACTACCTGGACCTGTTCTCCGGGTCCAACCAGGGAGTCACCGACGACTCCTGCCCGCACACCTTCAACACCGCCAACGTAGGCGCGCAGCTCATCGCCGCCGGACTCACCTTCACCGGCTACTCCGAAGACCTGCCCTCGGCGGGTTCGACCGTCTGCACCGCGACCGGAGCCGACGGTGGAAACTTCGCCCGCAAACACGCCCCCTGGGTGAACTTCACCAACATCCCTGCCACCGACAACCAGCCCTTCAGCGCCTTCCCCACCGACTTCACCCAGCTTCCCACCGTCTCCTGGGTTATCCCGAACCTGTGCGACGACATGCACGACTGCTCGGTCGCGACCGGCGACACCTGGCTGAAGAACCACCTCGACGCCTACGTCCGATGGGCCGACACGCACAACAGCATCCTGATCACCACCTTCGACGAGAACGACGGCTCCTCGGGCAACCAGATCGCCACCTTCTTCAACGGCCAACCCGTGAAACAAGGCCTCTACCCCGAGGCCATCAACCACTTCAGCGTCCTCCGCACCGTCGAGGACATGTACGCCCTGCCCTACGCCGGCTCGGCCGCCGGCGCCACCTCCATCACCGACATCTGGGGCACCACCGTCGCCGGACCCATCACCTCGGGGATCACCGGCAAGTGCGCCGACGACAACCACCAAGGCACGACCAACGGCACCAAGATCCAGCTGTGGTCCTGCAACGGCTCCATCGCGCAGCAGTTCACGCTGCGCGCTGGCGGCAGTCTGGGCGTCATGGGCAAGTGCATGGATGTGACGTCCAGCGGCACCGCCAACGGTACGAAGGTGCAGCTGTACGACTGCAACGGAACCGGCGCACAGGTATGGAAGCAGACTGCGAACGGCTCGCTGCTGAACCCGCACTCCGGCCGCTGCCTCGACGACCCGGGCAGCAGCACCACTGACGGAACGCAGCTGCAGATCTACGACTGCAACGGCACCAACGCGCAGAAGTGGAGCCTGCCGTGACATGCCTCGACCATCTATCAGGCGGCAGCGAATCTTGCAGCCACACGACTGGGCTTCCCCCCGGGATGTGGACACCGGGTTATGCCGCGATCTGTTGCAGGGTAGCTGATGTGAGGGTTCGTTCGTAGTCGGCTGGGCTGTGGTAGCCGAGGGCTGAGTGGCGTCGGCGGTGGTTGTAGAAGGCGATCCAGCGGAATCCGTCACGGCGGGCGTCGGCTTCGGATGCCCAGGTGTGATGGTCGACGTCGAGTTCGCGTTTCAGGGTGGCGAAGAACGCCTCGGCGAGGGCGTTGTCATACGATTAACCGGCTAACTGGGCTGGTTCCTGGTGTTGGCCGGTTAATGTTTGGTCACGTCACAGTGTTCTTTGTTTGCCGATTCTGCGGAGTTGTTCTTCATGGTGGCGGACGCGGGTGGCGACGACTTCGAGGGCGGTGCGTAGCGCCGCGATGTCGGCGGCCAGGCCGGTGAGGGTTCCGGCGTGTGTGGTGCGGTGGCGGTGTTCCTCGATGAGTGCGCGCAGTGTCGGGTTGCGGTAGAGGGTGGTGCGGCCGAGGCCGCTGCGTGCGGCGACCTGGGTGAAGGTGACGGGCTGGTGGTCGGCGATGAGGTCGGCGCAGGCTTGTTCGACTCTGTGGATGGTGTCGGTGGTGGTCATCCGGCTTGGGCCTGTTCGATGAGGGTGTCGAGCCGGGCGATGAGCTTGTGGTGGCGTGCGGCTTCGGTGATCCAGCCGCGTTCCTCGGCGTCTTGGGCGAGAGCGTGGGCGTCGACGCGTTGGGCTGCGAGCACGGGCAGGGAGCTGGCGTCGGAGTGGAAGCTGGGGCAGTGTTCGCAGATGTTGGCGTAGGTGCAGGCGCCTTGGGCTGGTGCGCGCAGGCAGAATCCTCCGGCCAATCGGGATTTGATCAATGGTGTGGTCTTCCAGTCTGCGCCTCGGGTGATGTCGGCCAGGGGCAGGCTGGTCCGGGCGGTCGCCGGGATGCCGGCGCGTTGTTTGGCCAGGGTCAGCGCGCGTTCGTATTCCTCGCGGATGGTGGTGTCGAAGAGGCGCCCGTAGCGCAGGCTCATCTCGGCGGACACGTGGCCGAGCAACGCCATCAGGGCTTGCAGCGACACTCCGGCGTTGACCAGCGCGGTGGCGTAGGTGTGGCGGAGTTGGTGGGGTGTCGTGTGGCCGAGGCCGGCGGTGTCGGCGGCCCGTTCCAGTTCGTCGCGGACGGCGTTTTGGGATAGGCGTCGCCCGTGGTGGGTGAACAGGAACTGTGCGGGGCGCCGGTATCGCGGGTGCGGCAACGGTTGTCCCGGGGAGCGGATGGCGATGATGTGGTCGATCAGGTCGAGGATGTCGTCGTCGAGTGGGACCATGCGTTCGGATTCGAGTTTGCCGAGCGGGACTTTCAGCCATGCGCCTTGTTCGGGGACTTCGTGGACGCAGTCGAGTTCCAGGTCGAGGAGTTCGCCGATGCGCAGTCCGCAGGAGCGTTGCAGCCGCAGCGCGCAGGCGGCCAGTTCGTTGCCGGGGCCGGGCCGTTGCAGTTCCTCGGTGAGCCGCCGGTCGGCGTCGATGGGCAGGTAGCGGGGCAGGACTCTGGGGAGTTTGGGGATGTCGTCGCGGAACACCAGCCGTCGTGGTGGGGCGTCGGGCCAGCCCCACTCGGTGATGTCGGTGAGGAACCCTGCCAGGGCGAGGACGCGGCGGGAGCGTTCAGCGACGGAGATGACCTCGTTGGTCTTGGTGTTGACGGCGTCGACCTGCGCCGACAGGTAGGGCTCGATGTGACGGCATCGTTGCAGGTCGGCGATCGACTGCAGCGCCGGGTCGGTGGCGGTGAGGAAGACGCCGAAGTGCATCAATCGGGTGGCCAGGGAGGAGACCGTCTTCGGTGCGCAGGTCGCTCGTTTGCGTTCGAGGTAGGCGACCAACGCCGTGCGGATGGGTGGGGTGACCCCGCGCAGCCGGTCGGTGAAGGCGATCGCGCCCGTACGGCCCGGTGGGGCCGACATGATCTGCAGGTGGAACAGCACCCTGCGGGTGTTACTGAGTGCGGCCTCGTAGTGTCGCCAGCCTTTGCCGGTGCGTTCCGCGCGTTGCGCGCAGGCGGCGGCGAAGTCGTCAAGGTCTTGCGCGGTAAGACGGTTCAGCGGCCGGCCGGTCTGGATCAGCAGACGGGCGGGAACCTGGGAGGCGTTGGCCACCGCGACGCGTTCGCTGAAGCCCAGCTGCGCCGCAGCGGTCAGGAAGACGGTCAGGTCGGCTCCGACCGTGCAGCCTTTCACCTCCCGCCAGATGCTGGAGAATTTCCGCTCCAGCAGATAGTCATAGCCAGGCCGCAGACCGCCGTGCAGGATCAGGAATGTGATCAGCGGCCGGGTCGAACCGTTGGCCGCCAACCGAACCGTCAACGGCTCGGCCGCCCACGCAGCGGGATCCGGCCATCTGGTGAAGAATGTGCGGGCCGCCGTCCAGTACGCGGTGTTCCCGCGACCAGTCCGGGCCAGATACTCCACATAGGACACATGCAGGTCACGGCTGTCAGGAACGGGCACGGATGCGCTCACGAGCGGCGTCGAACTCGGCCTTCACGTGAGCAGGAGCGAGATGGATGTAACGGGCGCTGGTGTCGACGTGCGCGTGCCCGAGTAACGCCTGCATCACCGCCAGATCGACCCCGGCCTCGGCAAGAGCGGTCCCGAAGGTGTGCCGCAACGCGTGTGGATGCCCGGCACCGATCCCGGAAATCCCACGGTGGTAGCGGAAGATCGTGCGCAGTCCCGCCGCCGTCAGCGGCTGCCCACGGTTGGGGCCCTTGGCCACGATGAACACGTTGGCACTGCTCGTTTCCGGGCGCTCCGCCAGCAGATACACCTGGATCACCGAGGCGACATCGCCATCCAACGGCACCCGGCGTTCCCGGTTGCCCTTGCCCACGACCTGCAGCCAACGCCCGCCGATGTCGACACCAGCGATCCTCAACGCGAGGACTTCACACGACCGCAGCCCGCAATACAGCATCAGCCCGGCGATCGCCCGGTCCCGCCACGTCTGAAAGCTGGCCAGCAACTCAGCCGCTTGCGGTTGCGACAACGGCCGCGGCAGCCGGCGCGGCTCACGCAGCCGTATCCCCGAACGGCTCTTCGCCCGCCGCACCGTGTGCGCCAACAGGCCATTGCGTTCCCCAGCAACCGGTCGACGGGCATCGCGTCCTCTCGGCACCGGGTTCGCCAACGTCGGATCACGCATGGCACGGAACCCGAACAGCCCTGAGATGGCGGCCAGCCGACGATTGATCGTCGTCGCCGCGTACTGGTCCATGCGGCCACCATCGAGTTTCACCACGTTCGGACCGGGCCGCCCAGGTATCCGCGCCTCACGGCACGCACGCAGAAACCGCAGCAGCACATCCGTTGTCACCGCAGCCAACTCGACGTTCTCACCCGACAGCCAGCGGCAGAACGCGAGCAGGTCGAACCCGTAGGCCCTGACCGTCTTCGGCGAGTAGTTCCGATCACCCAGATACGCAAGGTACTCATCGACCAGCACGAACCGCGCGGACGCCGGCCCCGCCAGCACCCAGCCCTCGCCTCGATGCACCAACCGCAACGACGAATCCGACACGTTCATGAGGAACAGATGTATCCCCAACGAACGCAACACACCAGGAATTACACGACCGTGGGCGTGTCGCTGACCTGGGAAAACGTCGCGGTTAGCCGGTTAAGAGGCATGACCCGACCCGGCCCATCGACGCTCTCATATGGAGTGTGGTGAGCGTGTGGGGTTCCAAAACCCCGTCACCATGGTTGGCCTGCAGTGATCTGGTGCCTGGCCATACCGTCGGGCATCATCGTAATCTATGGCGTTGCGGTTGCTGTACCTCCTGTTCTGCCGCCTCTTCGGGTGGCTGACGCTGCTCAGGTCTGCCAGTGCGGCCAAGGACATCGAGATCCTGGTCCTACGTCACGAGAACGCAGTGCTGCGCCGGACGAACCCGAAGCCGCGGCTGGATTGGACCGACCGTGCGGTGCTCGCCGCCCTGACCCGGCTGCTGCCCCGGGCGTTGCGGGCACACCGTCTGGTCACCCCGGCGACCGTGCTTGCCTGGCATCGGCGGCTGGTCGCCCGTCGCTGGAGCTATCCTCGCCGGCCGGGCCGTCCGCCGGTCAACGTCGCGGTGGCTCGGCTGGTCGAGCAGATGGCGCGGGACAACCCCGGCTGGGGCTACCAGCGGATCCGCGGTGAACTACGCGGCCTCGGCCATGATGTTGGCGCCTCCACGATCCGGCGGATCCTCAAACGCCTGAGCGTCCCGCCGGCACCGGTGCGCCGCGACCACACCACCTGGCGACGGTTCCTGCGCACCCAGGCATCGACCATGCTGGCATGCGACTTCTTCCACGTCGACTGTGCTGTCACGCTACAGCGCCTGTACGTGTTCTTTGTGATGGAGGTGGGCAGCCGCTACGTCCACGTCCTGGGTGTCACGGCGAACCCGGACGGGGCGTGGACGCTGCAGCAGGCCCGCAATCTGCTCATGGATCTCGGTGAGCGGGCCGACCAGTTCAGGTTCCTGATCCGCGACCGGGCCGGGCAGTTCACGGCCGCGTTCGACGCGGTGCTGGCCGATGCCGGCGTCACCCTATGCAAGATCCCACCGCGCAGCCCACGGGCGAACGCGTACGCGGAGCGGTTCGTGCGCACCGTCCGCGCGGAGGTCACCGACCGGATGCTCATCGCCGGCGAGCGGCACCTGCGCCAAACGCTGGACCGGTACTCCCGCCACTACAACGGCCGCCGCCCGCACCGGTCGCTATGGCTGCAGCCGCCACGTTCCGATCGGCCCGTCGTCGACCTAACGCTGGAGCGGATCAAACGACGACCCGTCCTCGGCGGACTGATCAACGAGTACGAACGCGCCGCGTGAAGGCGCAGCTCAGACCATGTGACGGATTTTGGAATCCCACAGGCCACCGACGATGTCATTTCGGTCGTCGTCGAGGAAACCGTCGCTTACGGCGAGACGACGCAGTAGTCGGGGTCCGCCTCAGAGAGTGTTGGGTTATCCGGTGACTACTTACGGTCTTGGTTGAGTTCGTCCTGAAGCCGTCGGGCTGCTTCGGTTTCGATGGGGCCTTGCGGTTCGATGTCTTCGCCAGCCAGTCGGCGGCCATCAGCCGGATCATCGCGACCTTGATCATCGCTTCAGCGTGCGCGGGTTTGCGTTCATAGTCGCGGGCCAACCGTCTGCACCGTCCCAACCAGGCAAAAGTCCGTTCCACCACCCACCTGCGGGGCAACACCTGGAAGCCTCGCACATCGGCGTTCCGCGGCACGATCAGCAGTTCGACACCAGCGTGGTCCCGAGCCCAGCCCAGCAGTCCCTGATCGACACGGTTGGCGTAGCCGGCGTCGGCCCAGACCAGCCCGAGCAGCGGAAACACCGTGGTGATCCCGGCAAGGACGAGTTTGGCCCCGGCTCGCTCCTGGACGGAGGCGGCATGGACCACCGCCTTGAGCAGCAGCCCGCCGGTGTCGACGAGCAGGTGCCGCTTGCGACCCCGGTGCGTTTCCCGGCGTCCCAGCCGATCGCGGCACCACCCTCATGGCTGTGCGCGGTCTGCGAGTCCAGCACCGCGGCCGACGGCTGCGCATCACTGCATCACGGCCCTCGGCCATCCGGACCAGATCCCGTAACCGGTCATGCACCCGGTCCCACGTGCCGTCCGCGCTCCAGCAGCGAAACCAGCGATACGCAGCGTCCCACGGCGCCAGGTCGTGCGGGACGTGCCGCCAGGCAGTTCCGGTGCGCAACACGTACAGGATCGTGTCCAGGACCAGCCGGCGCGGATACCGCAGCGGACGTCCGCCCCGACCCGGATCCCGTTGCGGGAACAGCGGTTCCAGGACCGCCCGCTGCGGATCTGTCAGCGACGACTCATACACCGGTTTACAGACACAACGACACACCCGTGATCTTCGCTGACAAAGTCAGCAAAGATCACATCGAGGTATCACAACGCTCTCTCAGGCTGCGTGTGCCGTTGCGACGCGCTTATGCTGCAAACAACGCTACTCGGACTTCAGCGACTGTCAGTATGACCACTGACAGTAACAGCGTGTGATCAGTATCAGTACGAGAAGGCCAGACATGGCCGTCCTGCCAGAGGCACCTATCTCTATTACGGCCAGCCGCCGGGCTCGTCGATGTTCCGGCCGGGTAGCCGATTCAGGCGAGGGCGGCAGCCGGGAGCGTGACGATGACTGCCGACCCAAACGCTGGCACGGCGGTGAGCGCCCCGGACGAATCCCGTGGCCGCCAGCCGCGCGAGCAACAGGACTGCGGCTACCTGTGGTGACGAGTACTCAGGTCGGCCGAGCTGTGGGGCCGCCTAGCGGGGCCAGCGCACCGATCTCACGTCAGCATTCCGCAGGTTCTGATATCCGGATCTCCCAATAGAACGCGTAGGCGTGGTCGTCATCGGCTGGCGCCGGGCCAGGTGAGCACGATCCGGGTGTGCCGGCGGTACACGACCAGCCTTAGCTGATCCACGTCCGTGCTCGGCAGCGCGGCGCTGGCGGGATGCACGGTGATGGCCGGGCCGGGGCCGGCGCGGTGGTGCTGGTCCCAGGCGGTGATGAGGCCGACGACGTCGCTGCTGAGGGTGGCGGCGTCGGGTCCGAAGCCGTGCGCGCCGCACTGCCACATGTCTTCATCGTGGCGGCGGATGGTCAGGTAGGCGAGGCTGGTCCGGGTCAGCAGGGTCGGGCAGAAGAACCGGTCCTGGGGTCGAGCAGCCCGGCGGTGCGCTGCCGATCGATGGTGAAGATGCCGTACGGGCGGGGTTGGCTGGCCAGCCACAGGTGCAGCGACTCGAACGATGCGTCCATCGGCAGCACGACCGGCGACCACTCCTCGGTCCGCGGCCCGTCGAGCGCCGCGCGGAGCGCATCAGCGTCGACCTCGGTTGCCGGGTCGTCCAGGCCGAGGACCGCGTCGTCGCCCCGCAGCGGTATCCGCCGGATCGGGTCCCGGCCGTGGCCTTGCATTGACACGAACCCGCACTGCAGCGAACCGGTCGCGACCAGCAGGTCGCCGTCACGTTCGAGGGTCAGGCTCCGGGTGTGGGCGCGCATCCGCACCGGCGTGACCAGTGTCCCGCCTGGGGCGAGCTGGTCGGTCCAGGCGGGCGGGACGTCGCTGGTCTCGACCGTGACCAGCACCGCGTCATACGGTCCGCCGGGCGCGAAACCGTGCTCGCCATCGGTGTGGACGACCTTGACTTGCGGGTACCCCGCCGCCGCGAGGGCAGAGCGGGCCGCGGCGACGACGTCGGCGTCGATGTCAAGGCTCACCACACGTCCGGTGGGGCCGACGAGTTCGGCGATCATCGCGGCGTTGCAACCGCCGGAGCCGATCTCCAGAACTCGCGACCCGGGCCCGATCCTGGTCTGTTCGAGCATGCGAGCCTGCAGCCACTTCCCTATTAGATCTACGTGTTGCGTAGCCGTACGTCGCATGTAGAAGGGCCTCCGTGAACAGGCATTGGCAAATACATAGGGTGACAGGTGCGCCGCTTGTTGTACCGTCGCGGCTCGCGACTGTTGCGGGGCTGGACGTGCTTCAGGAGCGCGAGCAGTTGCTCGGCATCGAAGCGGGTTCGATCTTCCTCACTGATCCGGACTACCGTGTCGATCCTCGGCTGACGCGGTATCTGACACGCAGCAGCTTCGCGTTGTTGGCACCGGAGACGCAGAGGAACTACGCGACGGACTGTTGTCTGTTCTTCGACTTCCTCTGGTCGCGCGGCAAGAACTGGTGCGAGGCCGACGACGATGACGTGTGGGATTTCCAGTACTGGCGCCGGTGGTCACCACGCAACCCCAGGGTGATCGGCGGCAGCAAGTGGAACCGTGAGCTGGCAGCCCTGAACAGGCTCTACAAGTGGGCGGTCAGCAAAGGCATCATGCCGAAGAGTCCGGTGAGCGAGCGGATTCTGGTGACCAGGGCCGGCGAGAGCATCACCGTTGCGGCCGGTCGGGCACACGACGTCCGTTCCAGCAACGTCAAGTGGCTCACTCCGCGGGCCTATCGCCTTTGGCGCGATGTGGGGCTGCGCGGCTACACGGCGGACTCGCGGCGTGATCCGTCATGGCGCGGCCGCAACGATGATCGCAACGCCGCCTACTCCGACCTGCTGTTCAGCTCCGGTCTGCGCCGTGGTGAGGGTGCTTCGTTGCTGACGATCGAGGTCCCGGTGCTGGCCTCTGCGACGCATCGCTACGCCTCCGGCCGGCTGGGCCGGGAGGTCACCAAGTCCAGGAGGCCCAGGACCTTCTACGTCTCCGCCGACGCTCTCGGCGCCGTCGACGCCTACATCTGCACGACGCGCCGGGCTGCGGTTCGCCGTGCCCAGGCCAGCGGTCGTTATGAGGCCACGTCGGATCTTCGGGTGGTAACTCGGAGGTCCGGGTGGCGCGGGACGACGCTGCACTGGGTAGACCGGGACGGGCAGGCGGTGCAGCGCGACCTGGACATGGTCGGCGTCGAGGAGCGGGCACGGCTGTTCGTGCAGGGCCAGGGCGGGCTGGAGCCGTTGTGGTTATGGCTGGCCGAGGACGGGACCCCGTTCCAGCCGCATTCCTGGGAGGCGGTCTATCGCGCCGCGTCGCAGCGCTGCCGGACTGTGCTGGCCGGTCGGATGGCAGAGCCTCCGTGGTTCACTCCGCATATGGCCCGGCACAGCTTCGCCCTGAACATGCTGGTGGTGCTGCAGCATGCTTTGGACCGGCGGTTCGGCCTGAGCCCGGAGGAACGCCGGGCGATGCGTGAGCTCTACGGCGACGTGTGGGGCCTGGTCCGGGACCTTCTCGGGCACGCCAGCGAGGAGACCACGCGGACCATCTACGCCGCTCCCGTGGCCGACCTGCAGATCAGATCCTTGCTGCTTGATGAGGCTGCGGAGGACACCATCGACGTGCTGGCGCAGCTTGCACGGCTGTCCGGCCGGGTGCTGGACGCGCAGGTCGCGGTATGAGCCGCGGGCAGCCGGCGGCACGTCGGGACGAATCCCACCGCCGGCCGGAGGTCCTTGACCCGGCCGGGCTGGTGGTTACCCACCTCGATGAGAGCGGCCGTCGCTGCGCCGATTACGACTTCGCGGTCTTGCCGCTACGCCCGGCAATGGCCCGGAGCTTGGCCGAGCGGTTCGCGCAGCTCGCGGGGCCGAGCGGCACGTGGCGGTCGGTGAACACCAGCCGATGGGCATTCGACATGCTGCGGCCGTTCGCACAGTTCTTGTCCGAGCAGCAGCCTGAACCGCAGGACCTGCCCGACATCACGCCGGCGATCTGGGCCGCTTGGCGACTGGCCATGGGCGACCGCAAGGGCAGGCTGCTGAAGTTCACTGCCGGCTTCCTGCGCGGGCATCAGCACCTGCCGCAGGCCACCAGGGATCTGATCATGCGGCGGCTCCCGCCGGAGACGGTGAAGGAGACCGCTTACACCGCTGAGGAGTTCGATGCGATCAAGGTTCACGCGGCGCGGACGTTCCGCACGGCGCTGCTTCGGATCCGCACCAACGCCGAGCATCTGCAGCGGTGGCGGGCCGGCGGGTTCGAGGAGCCGAGCACGCAGTGGCACCTGGGCGCTCTACTCGATCACATCGCCCGGACGGGTCGCCCGCCGACCTACACCGCCAGAGGCGGCGAGCAGCGGATCCGGCAGCAAGACAAGATCGTGCTGGGCGGGGCTCGGGCCGAGACCACGTGGGCCAGGCTGTTCCTGACGCCCAAAGAGGCGCGGGCGTTGCTGACGCTGATGCTGTGCGCCTACGGCTGGAACGCCGGCTCGATCGCCGAGCTCCACGTCCCGGAGATCGTCTCCGGAGACGCCGAGGACCGAGTGGTCTATCGAGTCGAGCTGCACAAGCGGCGGCGCCACGTCCCCCATCGCTACCAAAGCCGCAACCTCACCGACTGGGGAGCAGGCTCACCGGGCCGTCTGATCAGCGAGGCGATGGAGGCAACCGCCCCCGGGCGGGCGGCGCTGGCCCTGGCCGGCACCCCCAGCAGCAGACTGATCGTCTGGCACACCCGGGACAACCCGGCGGCGCCAGTGAGCATCGAGTTCGCGGTCACACTCGGCCACCTCACCGACAGTGCCCGCAGGGACGAAAGACGGGTGCCGCTCGGCCAGGCCAGCGTCGAGGTGAACCTGCGGCGGCTGCGCAAGACACTCGTGCTGGCCAACCAGCCGGAGCTGATCCAGCACAGCCGCGACACCCACGACCGCATCTACGTCCTTCCCGATCCTCGCACCAAGCACGAGGCCCAGGAGACGATCGAGGCAGGCGTCAACGACGCGGTCGAGTTCGCACGCGCGCAGTTCACCGCGACGCTCAGCCGCGCCGAGACGGACGCCGCCGGCGACACCGCAACGGCCAGCTGCGGGGACTACCACCACAGCCCGTTCAGTGAGCACGGCACCGGATGCCGCGCCTCGTTCCTGCTCTGCCTCATCTGCCCCAACGCCGTGATCACGCCACGCCACCTGCCCCGGCTGGCGCTGCTGCACCGATCGCTGGAGGACCTACGCGCCGTGCTGCCGGCCGAGGAGTGGCTGCAGGACTGGGACCCACACCACCGGCGCCTTACCAGCATCAGACGGGCCCCTGACTTCACGCCCACGGAGTGGGGCGACGCCCTGGCGGCGGCAACGGACGAGGACCGGCAGACCATCGAGGGCCTGCTGGCGAAGGGATTGCAGGCATGAGCACCGCCCCGCACCAGCACGCCAGCGCCCTGCCGCACCCCGAGGCCCCGGTGATCGACCCCGACAGTGTCCCGCAGGCCCAACGCCACCTGATCCCCCGCTTCGGCGACGCGCAATGGCCGACCACGCCCATGTCCCAGAACCCCTCCGCGGCAAGCCAGAACATCCTCTGGGAACCCATCCCGACGGGATTCCGGGAGAGCATGCGCGCCGCGGCCTGGGCCATGTTCCGGCAGCCGCTGCCTGAAGCCCTGGTCGCCGAGCACAACAACCGCATGGTGACCAAGCCCAGCATCGCGCTGGCCTACCACACCACCGTCGACTGGCGAAACTTCGCGATCTGGGCCGACAGCCGCGGCATCGGCACCCTGCCCGACGTGAGGGCGGCCGACATGGCCGACTACGTCCGCCGGCACGTCCAGCGCGGGCTGGCCCGCGACACCGTCAAAGGCCTGCTGGTGGCGCTGACCAGGCTCCACTACTACTCCACGCTGCACCTGCCACCCGAGCACCACCTCACCGCGCCGCCCTGGCTGACCGAAGGCATCGACGACTACCTGCCAGCCGGCTCCTCCGGCGGAGAGAACAACACCGACGCCATTAACCCGGACACCATGGGACCGTTGCTGATCTGGGCGCTACGGTTCGTCGAGGACTTCGCCGACGACATCCTGACCGCCTTCGCCGAACAGCAGCAACTGCGCGATGCCACCCATGCCAGGGCCGAAGCCGCCACCCGTGACAACGATACGTTCGCGAAGATCGAGGCGTTCCTGGAAGACCTGCTACAGCACGGACAAGCCGTCCCGTCCCGGAGCCGCAACGGCGGACTTGAGCTGACCCACCCCTCGCTGTTCGTCGCCGGCGTCACCGGAACCCGGGTCAGCGAGGCAACGATTGTGCTGAAGCGCCAACGGTGGGCCGATGCCGCAGCAGCGAATCCGGGACCCTGCCGGCTGAGCACCCCGGCCACCGCGACGATCGCCGGAACCCTGTGGCAGCCGGGATTCGACTTCTATGCCATCGGAGACTTGCACCGGCACCTGGTCACGGCATGTTTCGTGGTGATCGCCTACCTGACCGGCATGAGACCGGCTGAAGTCCTCGCACTGCGATCAGGGTGCTGCCCGGACCCGGACGGCACCTCATCCGAGGCCGGACCCATGCGGTTCCTGATCAACGGCAAGGTGTTCAAGAACGCGAGAGACGACGACGGCATCCACCTCTCCGGCGGGCTGGACCGCGACACCCCATGGGTCGCCATCCCTCCGGTGGTCCGCGCCATCAGAGTCATGGAACGCATCGTCGGTGAGGGCGACCTGCTGTTCGACCGCGACACCCCCTACTCGTCCCGTACCCCCAGCCCCGGACGATCGCTGACCCACAAGACCGTCGCCCACCGCATCGAAAGACTCATCAGCTGGGTCAACGACTACGCCCAGACGATCGGACGTCCTGCCGAGGTGATCCCGGCTGATCCGGACGGCGCCATCGGGATCTCACGGTTTCGTCGCACGCTGGCCTGGCATATCGCCCGACGCCCCGGCGGCCTGGTAGCCCTGGCCGTCCAATACGGACACCTGCGCACCATCGTCAGTGAGGGCTACTACAGCCGATCCCGCGACGGCATACACAAGCTGATCGACCTCGAGACCGCTCGCGAGATCGCCGAACGCCTCAGCGACCTGAACGAGGCCATCGAGAACAATGAAGGGATCTCCGGGCCGGCCGCCCGGCGGCTCATCGATGCGGCAGCCCGCGAGCACCACCGCTTCGGCGGCGTCATCACCACCCACCGCCAAGCCCGGGCCCTGCTCAACGACCCCGGGCTGACCGTCTTCGAGAACCAGCGGTCCTTCCTGCTCTGCAACTACGCCCGGGACAAGGCGCTCTGCCACCCTGGCCGGGCCAAGAACGACACCCCGAGCCTGGACCGATGCCAGCCCCGCTGCGCCAACATCGCCCGCACCGACCAGCACGCAGCCCACATGCTCCAGCACGCCGACCACCTGCAGGCCCTAGCCAGCGCCACGCCGTCTCCGCTGGCCGACCGCCTGCGCACCGAAGCCGAAGCACTCACCGCCCGAGCCCAGCAGCACCTCGACAACCGGATCACCACAGGGACAGCCTCATGACCAGCGAGCACACTAACGAACGCGACGCCATCAAGGCCGCAGCCTCCAGGCTCCTGGCCGGCGCACCACTGCGCTCGAACGGCGCTCTCACCGTCGTCTCCCTCGCACAGGAATCCGGCGTCAAGAGGCACGTCCTGACTCATCGCCACACCGACCTCAAAGACCTGTTCTACGCCCAAGTCCGTGCCCAGGGACAGGTCCCCGACAGCGAGCGCAAGCTGCGAGAACAACTCGACACCACCAACCGCCGGCTGGCCGAGGCCAACGAGCACATCAGAACTTTGCAGAACGACAACGCCATGCTGGCCCGCATCGTGAACGTACTCGCCACCGAGAACACACAGTTCCGCGACCAGCTCCAAACGGCCTCATCCGCGGTCATCCGACCCCTTCACTAGCCGCACCATGTCGGCACCACGATCGGCCGGGGACTGTGGATAGCTCTACCGCCGTTCATCACCTTCTGTCACTGCGATGACGCCCGCCCCGAAGGTGCCTGGGCGACGCGATATTGTCACCTCCCGGTACATGGATGAAGGCCAGTTACGGAGAGTGCATGCGCCGATGATCCTCGCGCTCGCCCTGATCCTGGCCTGGGCCGTGCCGCTCGCGGCCCACCCGCTGCGCCTCGACGCTGACCTGCCGCTGGTGCTCCGCGAGGCCCGCAAGCACGGCCGCCCGAGCTTCACCGACTACGTGACCTTCCTGCAGGTCTGGCTGGTTCCGGCCGGGCCGCGCCGGGTGGTCCGCGACTTCTTCCTCAGCCGCCGCCGAGTTAGGACAAACACCGGATGATTTCGATCAAGGGGCGCACCCCCTTTGCCGTGGCCGCCGTGGTCGTCGCGCTCGCCGCGGGCATCTGGGAGTACACCCGGACCGACAGTCTCGGGCAGTCGGCCGCGGCGTTCGCGGCCGGCTTGATCGCGATGGCCGTGGCCGGCATCGCGTTGAGCCTGCCCGGGATCACGCTGCCCGGCCTGGTGCTCGGCGGGCTGTTCGTGCTGGCCGGCATCCTCACCTGGACCGCGACGAAGCGCCCCGGGATCATCTGGGCGGTGCTCGCCGTCGAGGTCGTCGTCTTCGCCGTGTGGGCGTGGCCGTGGCTGCGCTCCCTGCGCTCGCTGTCCCGGCTCGGCACCGCCTGGCTCGGCCTCGCGTACTGGTTCTTCGGCATCGCCGGGGCGATCCTCGTGGCGCACTGGAAGGTGGCCGGGCAGCGGGTCGCCTACGCCGGCGTCTTCACCCTCGCCGTGCTAGCGCTGATCGCCCTCAACACCACGGGCAAGCGCCGCGGCCGGGATCTGTCGGTCGGCATCGCCGCGGCGATCCTGCTCGGCATCGCGACCCTGCTCCTCTTCGGCTCCGGCAGCCTCTTCGACAGCGTCCACGCCATCCCCGACAACGCCTCCGCGCGGATGATGACGGACCGCTTCTGGGGCGGCCCGGGCCTCTACTACCACCCCAACTCTCTCGCCGGGTTCGTGGCGGTGGTGGCCATCCGGATCGGCTTCGACCGCGCGATGCTGTGGTGGCAGCGCTTGGGCGTCGCCGCTCTGGCCGCATTCGTACTGTCCATCTGCGAGTCCCGCACCGGCTTCGTCTTCGCCGTCGCGGCCGCCGTCGTCCACCTCGGCGTTGCCCTGTGGAAGCGGCACGAGGACGTCGACCGGAGCTGGACGGCGCTCGCCACACCGTTCGTGGTGATCGCCATCGTGATGACCGTCGGCGGCGGCTACCAGTGGGTCCTCAAGGACCGCTTCGCCGACAACCCGGGCGACGTGACCAGCGGCCGCACCGCCACCTGGCGCCAGGTCTGGGTCGATTGGAAGGACGCCGGCTGGGCCGAGAAGACCTTCGGCAACGCCAAGAGCTCTCGCGCCGTGGTCCACCGCGTGGACGACGGCAACCCGGTCGAGGGCCCCCGACGCGACCTCAACACCGACAACGCCGCGGTGGGCGCCTTCCGCCGCGGCGGCGTCCTCGGCGCGGGCGCCTTCATGCTCGGCCTGGCCCTCCTGCTCTGGCACGCCGTCCGCCGCCGCCCCGACGGCGCGATGCCCGCGGCGTGGTTCACCGTCGGCGCCCTCGCCGTGGTGCCGACCATCGCCACCGAGGACTGGCTCATCGGCGGCACCAACGGCGCCATCTGGCTGCTCCTGGCCGCCGGCGAGGTCCGCACACTCCTGCACCGCAACGAGCCCGCCGACTTGGCGCCGAAGCCCGAACCGGCGATTCCCTGAGAGGTCCTAGCAACGTCGTGCCACGTGTCGGTAGGTGAAGATGCAGGTGGCGACGCTGGGGAGGGCTTCGCAGATGTGGAACGACAGGATCATGACCGTCAGCATGCCCACTACGGCTGGCGACCGGACGCACAAAAGCGCACGTCAGAACCCCTGACCGGGTTATTCGAACGGTAACGCGAACCGCGTACCGAGAAGGAAAGGGGCACCCCATGCGGTCAGGGGTGCCCCTTCTCCTTGCCATGTGGTTGAGAACCCAACAGCGCAGGTGGACCCCGCCTGCCGGCTTTGGTACCTCAGCGCCTCAGCAGTGGCCAAATGGCCGTTGCCACTGCAAAATGACGGTACGCAACGACGGTTTGGAAGCTAATTGCAGTGGTAGGCCCCGTCGTTGCAAATCTGAACGTAGCCGGAACCGCCGGTGTCCGCCGCAACCGCGTAGTAGTAGCCGTACAGCCCCGTGACCGTCGTGTCCCACGGGTAACCGCTGTAAACCTGGTTGCCATTTTGCCAGTCGTACAACCGCACAAACGCGCCGACCGAGAAGAGCCTAATGTAGTGGCCGGAGGAGTTGGCGGGGATCACTCCGGTCGTGCAATGCGACTGAACACCGGCAAGCACATCGCAGCGCAGGGAAGTAAGGATCCCGGTGCTACTCGCCTGCGCTGGCGCCTGGAGACTAACCATCGCTGCCGCGGCCATGATCATGACGGCAATCGCCCGCTGGACTTTCCGCTTCTTCAACATGCCCTCCCGTTGTTGATGTGCAGCCACTTCGCCGGTGCCTTTAATGCAATCGGACAAACCAGGCGGCGGCGCTGGGCAAGACAGTATCGGGCAGACGCATTCCGAGATAGGTGTTTATCATTATCTGCAAAAAACTAGCGCAATTACCATGCGCAAGCGTTGGATTCAATATTTTCTGAAGGCGATCTATGTCACTTGCGACAGGCTAAGGCCGTGTAGCGCAACCTTCGCGATTCTGATATCAAGGGCACGCCGCGTCCGGCGTTCGGGATCCCAGCTTTCATGACTTCGGCTGGTGTGTTGCCGGTGCGTCCGCGGAGGGCGCGATGCTCCGGGTGCGGGGTGACGCAAGTGCCGCTGCCGGTGGGGTTGCTGATGCGGCGGGCGGACACCACGGCGGTGATCGGAGCGGCGCTGGTGGCTAGCGCCGGCTGGGGGCAGGATTTCGGCAGGTCGCGATGGTGTTGGGGCGTCCGGCGGAGACGGTGCGGGGGTGGCTGCGGCGGTTCGCTGGCCAGGGTGGAGGCGTGCGGCGGCTGTTCACGGTGCTATTGCCGGCGGTGACGGCCGATCCGTGATGCCCGACCGGCGGGCAGTGGCTGGGCGGACGCGGTGGCCGCGATCAACATGGCTGCGGCAGCGGTGGCGGCTCGGTTCGTGGTGTTCACTGTGCCGGTGTGGGTGTGGGTGTGGGTGTGGGTGTGGGTGTGGGTGTGGGTGTGGGTGTGGGTGTGGGCGTGGGCGTGGGCGTGGGTGTCGGCGGTGGCCGGTTGTTCGCGCCGGGCTGGCCCGGGTAGTGGATCAACACGAGTTGACCCTGCCCTGCCCTGCCCTGCCGTGCGGTGGCGGTCTGGTCGGTGATCCTCGGCGTCAGTCCTGTGCGGATCGACGGTTGAGGAGGACGTGTCTGCGATGGCGGACGACGGGGAAAGCAAGCGCATGCAGCGGGCCCGGGCGGTCGGGCTGTTCCGCTACCAGCTGATCCGGGAGGCTGCGGACCCGGCGCATTCCACCCGTCAGCGGGGTCGGCTGCTGCGGACGGTCGCCGCGGTGAGGACACCGACGCGTTCGGGCGGCGGGTGCGGATCTCCCGGCAGACGGTGGGCCTGTGGATTCGGGACTGGCGGGCGGGCGGGTTCGACGCGCTGGTCCCGAGCCCGCGACAGACCTGCCAGCGCACGCCGACCGAGGTCATCGACCTGGCGGTGGCGCTCAAGCGGGAAAACCCGAAGCGCACCGCCGCCGGCGTGCGGCGGATCGTGCGGGCCCGGCTTGGCTGGGCGCCTGACGCGCGCACACCGTGTGCCGGAGCTCCACGACATGCTCAGGTCGGCGACGATCCGGCCGAGCACCGCGTCGAGGAAGGCGGTGTCGCCAGCGAGGGAGCCGCGGGTGGGCGAGCCGAGCAGCTGCCGCACCACGCCCGGCGGCCCGCCGTCCAGCCGTCCCGGCCCGCCCTCCGGCCGCCCAGGCCCGCCGAAGAGGAACAGCGGCAGTACCGCCGCAACCCCGCCGACCAGCAGATCACCACCATCAGTCTCAACGCGACCTTGCCCATGGTGCACACCCGCCGGCGCCGCCGCGCGGCGCGCAGAGCCGCGGTGGTGACGTCATAGACTTTCGCCTGGTCGGCGATGTCGTCGAGCAACTCGCTCAAACCGATCACGATCGCACCTCCATCGAATTGTCGACCCGTTCCGGCGAGTTCGCGGCGAGCTTGCGCAGCGGCCCCAGGGCGTGACCGGTCTGGCTCTTGACGGACCGACCGAGGCGCCCATGACCTGGGCGATGTCGGCCTCGGAGAGGTCGTCGACGTACCGCAGCACGATGACCGCCCGCTGCCGGGGCGTGAGTCGGCCCAATGCCTGCTGAAGCACGATCCGCAGCAAGGTCTGGTTCATCTCGTCCGCGCCGGTCGCCCGCTCGGGCACGTCCGCGGTCGAGTGTTCGAGCCACCGCCGGCGCCTGCCAGGTGTGCACGTGTGCTCGTGGTAGAGGTTGTTTGTGCACGTGGGCCTCCGATCGTCCCCCTCCGCGATGCGCTTCCAGGCCAGCGCCGTCTTGATCAGCGCCGCCTGCAGCAGGTCCTCGGCCTGGGCGTGCCCACTGGCGAGCAGGCACGCCGCCCGCGACAACCGCGGCAACCGCGCCTGCACGAACTCGCGGAACCCCTTCTTCGTCAACCACACGACCCTCCCCGGACGCGGCCTCACCCGAGTACATGCCACGACGGGCCGCTCGGGTTGGAAGGGAACTCAAACCGGCCCCGGCAGAGAGACATCAGTGCCAGACGCACACCAGTAACGGGAGGACTTCACGTCAGCCGATTGCATCGCGCGGGCCCACGTCTTCGCCGTCTACGGCATCTAGCAAATCATGATCAAACCGGACACTTCCGAACAATGCCGGGGGTCGTGAGTAGGTAACTCAGCGTGAGTGGCGGAAGGGAGTCTACCGCGGGCCAATGGTCTCTGGGGGAAGCAGAGCGCCAGCCGCCGCGGCTTCGGTGCGTCTAGCGCACCTGTTTATGCATCGGAACCTATCCGCCGACACCGCCCACGAGACGCCCGGACCGGCCGCCGCGCCTCCGCGAGCCAGACTCCTCAGGATATACGGACTGTGAGACAGCTCGCCGCCGGTGGCAATGATTGACTCCGAGATGAGCGGGACCCTCCCTCCCGATCGGAGGCTCCGCAACACGATCAGAGTTGACAGGGAAAGCCACGGCGCGGACACCGAGCTTGTCGCTCGTCCGTCGGGTTGCCGTTTGGTGATCACGATGCCGTGCCCGGCGTAGACGTCGGCGAGGTCGGTTCCTGCCGGGGCGAACAGCTCACGCGGTACCGCCAGCATGGCGTGGGCAACCGCGTCGGTGGTGATCGCACCCTCCGCGGTGAGCTCCGCAACGAGACGTCGGCGGAGTTCCGGGGCGGTCGGTACAGCAGCTTCGGTTACCAAAACGAGGTCCTCTCCGGGAGACGGTGGTGTCGTGGATAGCGGCCGTGGCGCCGAGCTGCCGTTGCGAGCGTTACGCGTCGAGGCGCAGGTGCCGGAGACGGTTGCCGGACAATTCGTCGGCGCGCTGTGCAGGCGCAGTCGCCGCAACGTCGGCGGTCACGGCCCAGCCGCCCCAGCCGCCCCGGCCAGGCCGGCACGTCCGACGGACGTCAACATCTCAGCGAGTGCGTCAGCGTGTTCACCCGGCTGGCTGCCATCGATCCGGCACAGTTCGTCGGCCACCGCGGCGGGCGGGACACCGTGCTGCAGGCCGACGGTGACTGCCGTCGCGAGGGCGTCGGTGAGGCCGGACACCGCCGAGCCGTGCGCACCCACCCGTAGCTGCATCCAGCACGGCGCGCCGTCCCCGTTGCCCCCGCTGTGCCCGACCGTCAACACGCCGTGCTCGCCGCCGATGACGACGTCCACGGTGGTGCCGTGGCGCCGTCGAACACGCGGCTGTGGAGCCGCAACTTGACCCATGAATCCACCCCATTCGACCAGGCCGGCCATCGGCTGGCCGTCGGTACGGTATGCCGCGACGAGCCGCCGCAGTAGCGCACGCGCCGTCCGAAATCGAACGTGCGTGCGACACGCCGGACGGGTGCGGCGACACGCCGGGCCGTTTGTCGCCGGACGGACGCGATCGTGTCCGGGTTGCGGTGGCTCGACGATGAGTCCGGGCTGGCGGCCTGGGCGCGCGACGCGGTCCGAGTCGTCGCGGCGCCGCTACGTCGACGTAGGGCGTTGTTGGTCATGGCAGCTCTGGTTCCCGTATGGACGTCGTCGGCGTGGTGGGCGGGAATGCGTGCCCGCCGAGCAGGACGGCCGCCAAGACGAGGAAACCGCCGCTGGCCGCGACGAGCGGCAGGCTGGTGAGGTGGTCCGCCGCGACGGCGAGCGATCCGGCCGCGGAGCCAGCGACGACGCCGAGCTGGAAGGCGATGCCGGAGACAGCGTTGACGGTTTCGGTATGTGCTCCGGTGGCGTGCCGGAGCGCGATGAGCGAGGTCAGCACGGCTAGGGCGGCGAACGCAGCGCCCCACACCACCACGAGCGGCACGCCGAGCGTCGGCAGGTGCAGCGCTGCTGTGAGCCAGATGCCGGTCAGCGCGAGCGTGAACGTGGCGGCGGACACCGCGGTTCCGGTGCGGGGGTGCCGGTCGACGATCCGGCCCGCTACCGTGCTGGCCGCGACTGCCGCTGCCCCGTACACGAGCAGTAGGACGGCGAGTCCGGTGCCGCGAACGTCCAGGCGTCCGGCGGCGTACGGGGCGAGGAAGGTGAATGCGACGAAGTGCGCAGTCGAGATCGTCAAGGTCGTGGTGAGCACGATCACGAGGTCAGGGCGGCGCACCACCGTGAACAGGCTGGGGCCGCCGTCTCGCCGTTCGCGCCCCGTCACCGCCGGGAGCAGCCGCAACGCTGCACCGGCCAGCAGCAGCGCCGCCGCTGCGAGCACGACCAGTGTGGTGCGCCATCCGGCCGCCTGGCCGAGGTAGGTGGCCAGCGGCGTCCCGGCGACGAGCGCTGTGGCGCTGCCGACCATGACCCGCGCGCCCGCCCGGCCCTGCACTGCGGGTTCGGCAAGACGGATCGCGGTCGGGACGGCCACCGCGAACAGCAAACCGTGGCCGAGCGCGGCGATCGCACGCGCGGCGGCGAACACCGCGATATGCCCGGCAGCCGCGGCGGCCAGGTGCCCGCCGCCGAACACGAGCAGACTGGCCGCCAGGATCGCCCGGCGGTCCAGTCGGGACGTCCAGTGGGCGAGCGGCACCGACGACAACCCGGCGACAAACGCATAGCCACCGACAGCGAGTCCCACCTGATCATCGGTGGCGTGCAAACCGACGGCGATCTCACGAATCAGCCCGAACGGTGTCGTTTCACCGGTCACGACCAGGAACGCCATGACGGTCAGCACCGCGATCGGACACCGAGACCCGGCTAGCACGGCCGAGCCTGGTGATGCAGCATGCGCGTGCGCCACGACGTCTACCGTGGCCCGCTGGTGGCAGACGGCGCCGCCCCGACGTACCCAGCCTGCATCGCGAAGAATTGGCCGTGCCGACCGCGGGCGGTGGTGCGCCGGTCGCCGCGTGCGTCCGGTCCCGAGGCGACTTCACATGGCTGCTCGCTGCATCGGGGGAACGCAAAGGTCGGCACGGGTCGAAGGTAACCGGCGCCGCTGCCGACCAGCGGTACTCCGCCGGGTACACCTTCACGCTGCAAAGGTGTACCGGAGTGAGCGATGGAGTAAGACGGCCACGCGCCTCCGGATCGGGGGCTGCTGCGAGTAGGCGGCGGTTCCGATACGTGCCGGCTGGTGAGGCCGGCGGTCTTGCCGAGCTGGCGTAGCCGGGCGCCCAGTTCCTTGCGGGCGTGAGCGCCGGAGCTACTCGGGTCGGTACTCACGGGCAGGGATGCCGCTGGCCCAAACCGCCGCAAACCCGTCGAGGCAGCGCCGGACGACAGCGGGATCCTCGGTGATTTCGAACGCGGAATTGGTGCCGCCGCCGGCGTAGTGCAGAAACAATGCGACCCGATCATCGAAGACGTAGAAGTCCCCAGCGCCGGGCAGCAGGACATCGATCAACCGGCTGCGAGGCACGTAACGGATGTCCTCGCCGGCATCGACGAACTGTTCGACGTGGCTGAACGTCCATCGCTGGTAGTCGCTGAGCGGTTCGGACACCACCCTGGCGCGGAGGCACCGTTTTCCGGCAGCGCGGTGGCCGCGCAGCATCTCTAGCCACCATTCGAGCCAGGCATAGTCATCGGCCTCACCGCGGCGCCACTTGGCCATAGGCGGCAACTCCATCTCGGTCCCGTAGGCGTCGCGGCTTTCGAGGTGGACGAACGATGCGGTGATGCCTCGGCACAGCGCATTCAGGTGCTCGTAGCTGGCCGGTCGAAGGGATGCCGACGTCTCGGGCGCTGGCGGTTGGCGGTCTGGCGGCGCCGGTGTGCTGCCGAAGATGGCGTCTTTGGCCGCGCGGGCCAGCGTGGCTTGGGTGCGAGCTGGGAGGCCGAGGCGATTCCAGTGGAAGATCACGTGGAGTGCGATGACGGCGCGGAGCCCGCGGGTGAGTTTTCCTGTCGTCCGCAGCTGGCGCAGGGTTGCGCCGGCGTCGGCGAAGGCGTCGTGCCAGCTGGTGCCGGTACGGGGGCGGCCGGTGAGGAGCTGTCGGGTATCGCGGGTGAAGCGTTCCCAGGTGTCGGCGTCCGTGTCTTGGGACTGGTTGCCGTGTTGCGCCCGGTGGTCGAGGACCTGGGCCCAGACGTCGCCCTGTTCATTGAGGTCCAGGGCTGCGGCGCGCATGAGCTGCGTGCACAGGACCAGGCTCTGTTCGCGCCGGTCGCGTGGCTGGTGCTCGAGGTAGGCGAGCAGGTGCCGGCTGTCGCGGTGGAACAGCAGGTGCGCGGCGGCCATGGCGTCCGTGCCGCCGAACGCGTGGACTTCGGGCTCGTAGATGTCGGTGGTCCAGGCGACGTTGTCGGTGAGCAGTTGCCGCGCAGGGTCGTTGCCGCCGTGGTTGGCGGTGGGGCGGTAGCGGATGCGCCAGGCGTCTTTGCGGATGAACCACCAGTCGGTGAGCAGACCTGCGGCTTCGGCAGCGGGCAGTGCCCGGCTGAGGTGGGCGACCGCGTGCTGTTCACGCTCTTCGGCATGTTGCCCTGGGTAGCTGATGTTCAGCTGGCGCCAGTCGACGTCGTCCACGGACATCCCTTTCATCAGGCGAGGAGGAGGCAGGCATCCCACGCGGTGTTCGTGGTCCCGGTGGCGGCGAGATCGGCTCCGGCGCGGCCGTCGAGGAACCCGACGGGTTCGCCTGGGCAAGGGTTACTGCTGTGGAGTCGTTCGAGCGCAGCCACGGGGATCGTGGTCAGCGCGTCGGCGTGAATGCGCCTCGCGGTGGTGAGGAGCCCGGCGCTGCCGTGGCAGAGGCTGCGGTCGATGATCTGCCGGGTTTGTGTCGGGTCGGTGATGCAGCTGATGAACGCTGTTTCGGCGCGGCGTTGCCGCGGTTGGTCGTGCAGGGCTTGGGCGGCGAGTTGCTGGGCGCGGGCGATGCCTGGGGTGCCGTAGCACCAGGACGGGCGTAGCGGCGCCTGCTGGGCGGTTGTGCTCCGGTGCAGTTCGGTGAGGGTGAGCGTCTGCGGCCACCAGGTGCGGCCGTCGGCGTGCTGTTGCCAGGTGTCGAGCCAGTGGCAGAGGTGTTGGAGTGCCTGGGCGTGGTTGTTGACGGTGATGCCGTCGCGGAGGGTCAGCGCGAGCAGTGCGAGTGGGCCGGTGATGCCGTGCGCGATGCCGAAGTTGGCGTGGCCACCGGCAGGGATGGGGGCGTTGCGGTCGGGGCCGTTCCAGCACCACCAGCCGGGGAGGCCGTTGACGGGTTCGGTGAGCCGGACGAGGTAGGTGAGGACGTCGCGGAGCGGGTCGTGGTGGCCGAGGCGGCGTAGGACGACGCCGAGCCCGGTCAGGCCGCTGATGAGGTCGTATTCGGCGTAGTGCGGCTGGGCGCGGCGGTCGATGCGGCGGTGCGCGGCGTCGAGGCGGCGGCGGGTCACCGTGGCGGTGCCGTCGGCGGCGACTGCTCGGGCCCGGGCCAGCGCCGGGTGGTCGGTGCCGGTGAGGACGAACGCGAGCGCGGGGGCGCCGTAGAACAGGCCGGCGCCTTCGGCGATCGTGACGCCGTCGATGGTCGCGTGGCGCAGCGCCTCGGCTGCGGCCGGCCAGTTGCCGGTTTCCAGGTGCAGCAGGGCGACACCGGCCGCGCCGCCCTCCAGGGACTGTCCGGCGGTCATCGCGGCTGCCGGGCGGTGATGGTGCGGGCGATCGCGCGGGCCAGTCGCAGGCAGTGCCGTTCGGAGGAGAGGTCCACGCCGACCATGCGGGCATGGTGCAGATGCAGCAGGTCGGCCAGCACCTGGTCGGGGTCGAGCCCGTCGTGGTCGACGTGGAGGCGGTAGGCGGCCAGCGCGGCGGCGAGGCGTGGGTCGCGGAAGGGTTCGCGGGCTCGGTCGAGTTGTGCGGGGTTGAGGCGGGGCCCGGTGTGGTGTGGAGCGTGGGTGGCGAGCCAGCGTAGGCCGTCGCCGGTGAAGCCGTCGGCGATGGCGATCATGCTGGCGGCGGTGGCGGCCTGCCGGTCTCCGGTGAGGCGGGCGAGGAGGGCGTGGGAGTCGGCAGCGAACACCGCCTCGGCCGCGGCGAGGGTGGCCCCGGCGCCGTGCCGGGTTTCGGGCCGGTAGGGGTGCAGGCTGTAGTCGGCGGCGAGTCGCTGCTGCTGGAGCCCGTCGACCCAGCGGGCGAGTCGCTCGGTGACGGCGGTGAACTGCTCGCCGTCACGGATGGGGATGCGCAGTCGGATGTGGGTTTGCGGGTCGGCGGCGCGCTGGAACCACCACCCCGTCGGCAGATGGTCGGCGGGCCGCGCGGCAAGGTCGGTGAGGATCTCCTCGACGTGCCCGTACAGGTTGGCCTGGAGCCAGGGTGACGGGCCGGGCCGGTGTTCGACGGTGTACGCGGCGCGGGCCGGTCGCGGTGGTGGGGCGGCGGGTCGGGACGGTGTGGTGAGGGTGAGCAGGATTTCGGCGGGGCGGTCGCCGATCCACCCGGCCGGGCCGGGTGCCTCGGTCAGGACGGTGCGGGCTCGGCGGTCGAGGTGGCTGCGCAGCACCGCGAGGTGGGCTTGATCGTCGAGGTCGAGGCGCAGCTGGACGTCATCGTCGCCGATGAGGACGCGTCGCGGCAGCCGGTGCCGCTGCCGCTGCTGGTACCAGGCGTCACGCCACTGTGGCCACGGTGTGTCGCGGCTGGGCAGGGCGGCCGGGTCGAGGGTCCAGCGGGCGGGGCTGAGGATGGTGCGGCCGCGGCGGAGGCGGGGCAGGAACGGCAGGCTGTCGGCGTGGCCCCAGTCGAACCGGCTGCACGGGGCGGTCCAGGCCGTCCAGATCTCGGTGAGGAACCGCAGCATTGGCTGCTGTAGCCCGGCGAGCAGGACGCTGTTGAACACGAGCGGTTCGACAGGCCGGCCCGTGGTGTGCGAGACCAGCCACAGGCGTTGCCCGTCGCCGGTGACCGCCAGGTCGTCCACGGTCCATGGCGGGTTCGGATGGAAGTCGCCGAGCGGTAGGACCGGCAGCAGTTCCGGCGCCCGAGCGACGGTGGTCATCCGAGGGTCCAGCGGCGGCCCGGACAGTTGCACCAGGTCCGCGCCGGGCATTGCGGTCGGTAGCTGCTGGTATACCTGCCGGAACGCGGCGAGTTCGGCCGGGCTGAGCAGGTGTAGGAACCGGGCGGCGCTGGCCCCGGCGTGGCGGGCGCCGCTGGTCACGGTCAGCGTGAAATCGCCGCGGTCCAGGTGGTGCAGAGTGTCGGCGGCGAGGGTGAACCGCAGTTCGGTGTGCGGGGCCGGGGGGCGCTGGTCCTCGCCACGGAGCTGGTCGATGAACGCGTCGTCGACGACGACCTCGATGTCGCCGTCCAGGGCGGCGCGCTGGGCGGTCGCGGCGAGGAGCCGGTCGCGGGCGGTGAACGTCGCCGCCACGCGGCGGGCGGAGCTGCGGTAGCCGGCCGGATATCCGAGTATGTGCAGGACGTCGCGGATCGGCACGGCCGCGCCCGGGCCCCACCGGTCGATGAACGCGTGATGGTACTCGACCCATCCCGGCCAGGGCGGGGCCAGCGCCGCCAGTGTCGTCGCGGCCCGAGCCGCCTCGTGCAGGACGGCTGGCGGCAACGTCACCGCGGCGTCGACCCGGAGATCGACCGAGACCCGGCCGCCACCGTCGGAGACGGTGGTGCAGCCTCCGGCCGCCGGGTCGGTCACCGTCATTGGCGGGCGCAGCGACGACACCAGTACGCCGGCCTGCACGAGACCCGCCACCAACCGCTCCGCCTGGAGCAGCTCGGCGGCACCGGCGACCGCTGCGGTGAGCTCGGCGAACGGGATCGGGGCGCGGGCGGCCTGGATCGCGGCCTGGACCGGGCCGGTGAGCCGAACCGTGAGGTCGAACCGTCGATCTTCGGTTGCCTGCGCGCAGGGCAGCACCCAGGTCCGGCTGCGCGGGTAGCCGAGCGGGTTCGTTACCACGGCGGCGGCACGCAACCGGGCCAGGTCGCGTTCGGCAAGAGCGGTGCGTTCGGCGATGGACTCGCCGTGCGGGCGGGTGACGGCGTGGTGGTCGTCGCCGACATGCGCCGCCGCGCGGGGGCCGAACTGGACCGGTGCGATGCCGGCGAACGTGCCGAACGGGGTGGCCCGGGTGGTCCACCGCAGCAGGTACCGCAGCACCGACTCCGCGACCCGGCGGAGCCGTTGCGGTGCGAGCGGTTCGCCGGACACTGTCCGCGTGACCTGGTCGGCCAGTTGCGGTGCGGCGACGGACACGGCCGTGGCGAACCCGGGCAGCCGCCACACCCTTTCCAGCCATGTTTGCAACTCTTCCGGCTGGCCCGATACAAGATCGGGGGCCGCGGGCAGCACGAGGTTGCGGGGGTAGGCGGCGAGTCGGATCAGGGCGGCTCCGGCCGCGGGAATCATGATGCACCACCGATTCGGTGGGGCCCGGCGCCGCACGGCGCCGGGCCCCACCAGAGGCAGGAAGCGGATCGGTCAGTTGCCGGCGTTGCAGTTGGTCGTGCAGGCGTTGGAGCCGGTGTTGCCCGAGCCGCAGCCGTCGCCGGTGCCGGTGGCGTAGCCGGTCGATGCCGGGCCGGCGTCCACGAGCGTGACGTCCAGCTGAAACTCCTGGTTCTGCGCGTCGTCCACGTGCGTGTCCTTCCTATGCGGGGGTGGAGGCAAAGGTGAGGACGATGCGGCTGTGCCGCTTGTCCAGCACCGTCCCGGCCGGCAGGTCGCCGTCGGGAGTTCCAGCGGGCACGATGTGCAGCACCGGCGGCGGGCAGCCCGCGTCGACCCAGCCGCGCATGTGCTCGACCATCCGTCCGGCCGCCGCTGCGGCGTCCGGACCGTGCGCGGCGGCGCCGAGGTCGAACAGGGTGTCGGTCCAGCGCAGCGCCGAGCGGTAGCAGAACGTGCTGTCCCGCAGGACCGCGGGCGTGCCGAAGCGCCACGCCGGGGCCACGATCCCGGCGTCGACCGCGTCCTGCTGAGCGGTGAGCAGGAAGAACACGCCAGGCTCAGTGGTGAGCCGGGCCGCCAGCCACAGGTCCAGGTCCCCCAGCACCGTCCTGCCGGGCAGACTCACGCCGGCGAATGCCTGCTCGCGGGGCTGGGACAGCAGCAGGCCGATGGCGTTGGGGTCGACCTGCTGGCCCTCGTCCAGGCGCAGGTGGACGCCCTCGGCGACGTCGACGTACCGCATGTCGAACGCGCCGCTGCCGCGCATCGACACGAACCCGCACAGCCGCTGACTGCAGCTGACCAGCCTGTCGCCGTCGCGGCGCAGCGCCCACGAACGGGTCATCCCGAACGTCCGCAACGGCACCACCAGCACCCCATCGGGGGCGAGCTGTGCCAGCCACGCCGGTGGGATGTCCCAGGCCCCGACCGTCACGATGATCACATCGAATGTGCCGGCACCTTCGATGGGCTGGTCGGCGTCGGCGCAGATCACCGTGACGTCGTGGTACCCCGCGGCCGACAGACAGGCCGAGGCCCGTTCGGTCACGTCTGGGTCGATGTCCACCGTCGTCACCGACCCCGACGGGCCGACCAGCTCCCGCAGCAGCGACGCGTTGTAACCCCCGGAGCCGATCTCCAGCACCCGCCTACCAGACAGCCCCCCGTCGACGGCGTCGGCCGTTTGCCCGAGCATCTCCGCGATCAGCCACGCCGCCGAGACGGAACTGACGGGCTCGTCACCGACCTGCTTCGTGACCACCGGGTCATTGGCGTTGTACGCCACCTCGAGGGAAACCCCAGGCGTGAAGTGATGGCGAGGAACCGCCCGCAACGCCGCCTCGACCTCCGGCCGCATGGTCAGGCCCTTCGCCGCATGATCGCCGAGCAGCGCCTCAACCATCGCGGCATGCAGCTCCGCGCTGCTGACGGTCTCAACAGTCATATGAGTCTCGCGTTCCCTTCCATCGGTGTCGGCCAGCGTCGCTCGGCCGCTTCGGCGTTCCGGCCCAGACTGCAATCCGCCACAAACAACGAGCCGTGAACCAGGCAGACGCACCGGTTCCGCTTCATCGAAGACGTGCGCATCTAGTCGAGACGCCGCCCTACGGCTGCGGCTACCATCGACCGTAATCGCCACGGCGGGGAACATCGCTGGCCGAGGTTGGTACAGCGCATGGGCGGGGACGTTGTACCAAGCCCGTTGCGGCCGAACTTGTGACCGATGGTCGCCGCTGTGGTGGAGTGGAGGCGGTGTCTGCCGGTTGGCCCGCGAGGAATGTGCTGGGCGCGATTGGGGCAACTGGGGCACGAGCTCTGCGGCCCGCCGGGGATCGGTCAGGTTGGCATGGTCGTTGGTTGTTGCAGCAACTCGTCTCGTGCTCGCCCGATGAGTGCCTTGGCGTGCCGGCCGAAGACCGCTGTGCCTCGCATTCGCTCGAAGGCGGCGGCGTAGAGCTCGATTTCCTCCGGGCGGGTGATGTCCAAGCCGGTGGTCAGGGTCTCGACTTGAACGAGGGAGTCGTCGAAGATCCAGAATGAGGTCTGGCTGTGTCCGTCGAGGCCGGCGGCTGCGGGGATCAGACCGAGTGAGACCCGTGGGAGGTTCATGACCTCCGCGAGGCGGTCCAACTGGTCGAGCATGGCCGGCGCGGAAGGGACCCTGCTGTAGAGCACCTGCTCCGCGAGCAGAAAGATGAACCGGCGTTGGCCGAGGCGGAGTATCCGTTGGCGGTCCATGCGGATCGCGTTGGCTGCTTCGGTGTCGTCCTCGGGCAGCGACATTACGGTTCGCCAGTGCGCCATCACGGCCATCGAGTACGCCTCGGTCTGGATGAGGCCTGGGACGATCCAGTGCTCGTGTACCCGGAACAGGGTGGTGCGCTCGTAGAGCGATACCCACGGTTCCTGGAGTTGGCGCAGCCCTCGGCGCGCTGCGTGGCGGTAGTCGCGGTACAGCGTGTCGACGGCGCGCATCTGCGCGATGAGGTCGGTGATTTGGGCGTCCGCATTGCATGCAGCGCACCATGTTCGGATGTCCGCGTCGGAGAGGCTCTGCCCGCCATGCTCTACGCGGGAGATCTTGGTGTAGTGGAAGCCCGTGGCGGCGGCGAGCTGCCGTCCCGAGAGGCCCGCGTCGAGGCGGATCTCCCGGAGACGGTTGCCGAACGCTTCTCGGGCTCGCTGCTGTGTGCTGGACACGAACGTGGGTCAGTTGGGCTTGTACTCGTGATGCGGAATGCCGATGCGCCATACGGCCTCGAATGCGGCAGAGCACAGTTCGATGTCGTGGGGGTCGGTACTGGTCGTGAAGTCGATGTTGTGGCCGTTGCCTGCGTAGTGGTGGAAGATGACGAGCCGGCGGTCGAGCATCCAGAAGTCGTTGCCCGGAAAGGCGATTGAGGACACCAACCGGCGTGGCACCCAGCGATGCCGCTCGCCGGCTTCCTCGCTGGCTCCGACGACGGTGTATGCCCAGCGCTGGTAGTCCGACAGCGGCTCCGAGACGACATGCGCCCGGCGCAGCGACTTGCCTTCGGCGACAAAGGCGCGCACGTCATCACACCAGGGCTGCATGAAGGCAAGATCCGCGGGCTCACCTGCTGCCCATGCGGCCATGTGCGGCAGCTCGACCTCAGTGCCGTACGCATCGCGCATCTCCAGATGCACAGAGTCCTTGTCGAAGTGCCTGATCGCCTCCTCGAACTCGGCAACGGTTAGACGGGCCATCAGTCTCCTTCCGCGAAGAACGGAACCATCCTGTCTGGGATCTCGACGCAGCTTTCACCCGCGGGGATGCCCATCTGCGCGAGCACCTCAGGGTCTGTCACGACCCAGCCCTGCACGATCCAGCTACCCCTGTCCGTTTTGTACAGGGTCGGCGAGTTCGTCGGCTGAGATTCCGGGTCGGCTGCAATCAACTTAATCCGCACGGCTTCTCCTGTCCCGATGAGTGCACAATGTTGCGCACACCGGCCAGTCTGCCGAGGGCATCCGTGCACGTCAACGTCGAGCTATCGACCTATCTTGCGGACCGAGTCTTGTTCCAACTAGCGCCTATGTCGCTCGGCGGTGTGGGTTGACCAGGGCTAGAGCGTGATGCTGCAACTCTCCGCAACAACCTGGACCAGGCCCCTCGCCGGCTCCTAGCGTTGGCCTGGGCGCGGCACGCGTTACCCCACTCGATGCCGTCCCGCCCACCGCATTTGGACCCGTGCCTGAGAAAGGGGAAGTTCGTGGCATTCGGCGGCGTCGCATCCGACTCGCGCCTGACGGCCGACGTCCCCTCCTTCGGCAACCAGTTGCGGCAAGCACGTTGCCGGCAGCAGTGGAGCCAACGCGAACTCGGCGCCGCCACGTACTTCAGTCGCGAGTACGTGGCGATGGTCGAGCGCGGCCTGCGCAATCCAAGTGCGACGTTCGTTGAACGGGCGGGCGCCGCGCTAGGAGCGAACAGAGAACTCGTGGCCGCGTTCGGCCAGATGCAGCAAACGCGTCGCCCAGCGACGCGGGAAGGCGCCGAAGGTCCCCGCGTGCGACGCCGCAGCCGGATCACTGTTGCGGCCGGACGGCTGCGCGCGGTGGGCGCCAGTCTGCAGACGCTGCCCAGCTGGAGTGCGTTCGACGAACTTCACCACGTGTTACGCGAAGAGATCGATCCCGTCGATGCAGCCACTGAGGTCGCTGAACTGGAACAACGATGCGCCGACCTGGTTGAAGATGGCCACGCCGACCGCCCATGGGCTGACGTAGCGTCCTGGGCGGCGCTTGGCTTGGCCGACGCAGGCGCGCTGTTGCAGCGGCCGCTGTGCGCAGGCCACATCCGACGGCTCAAGACCGTCGCGCGGAGATTCGCCGTGCTCAGCGCGGACGCGCTATTGATGCTCGGCGAGGCCGAGCGAGCTGGGCAATGGCTCCGGCTGGTGGACGCAATCGAACGCCGCGACGCCGAAGCTCAGCTACCTGCTATGCCGGAGGGCTCCTCGGAGACCGCTCTTTCAGCTCCGTCGGGCATCGATGCACCATCGCGGTCACGGTCACGGGTTCCCGCCGGTGCGCCCTGCTCCACCAGGTGGATGACTCGCCCCTCGACGCGTGACGGGCGGCGGACATGCGGAGATCTACGGGTGGGCGTCGGACGCACCGCACAGCGGCGGGTCAGGCCCGGCAGGGCCCCCCCGCGCTAGGGACCTCGAACGGAGAGGAGCGCGACCCGGGCGCCGCGACATGCCTCGGCTGTAGTCGCTGACGGGTACCGCGGCGGCTCCAGCAATCGCGTGTTGCCCACTCGTCGGCGGCAGACCGTGGGTGAGGGTGGCGCTGTCACTATCGGTTCGGATCAGCACCGTGCGATAGCAGTCGATGTCATCGCTTGAGCCAGCGACTCCAAGTCGCGGTACAGCGTGACCGTCAAACTGTACCGACTGATCATCGCGACGTAGCCGGATCCGATCGCAGGCTTCCGTAGGATGCGTCAACATGACGCGGATGCTGGTCACCGGCGGCGCCGGTTTCATCGGTGCGAACTTTGTTCACTACACCACTCGGCACTATCCGGAGTACGAGGTCGTCGTGCTCGACGCGCTCACCTACGCAGGTGACCGGACGACGCTCGCGCCGGTGCAGGACCAGGTGCGGTTCGTCCACGGCGACATCTGCGACGCCGACGTCGTCGACGGCCTCGTCGACGAGGCAGACGTGATCGTGCATTTCGCGGCGGAGTCGCACGTGGACAACTCGCTGCACGACCCGGAGCCGTTCATCCGCAGTAACATCATCGGGACGTTCACGCTGCTGGAGGCGCTGCGCCGGCACGGTGGCCGGTTCCATCACATCTCCACCGACGAGGTGTTCGGTGACCTGCCGCTGGACAGCACGGACCAGTTCGACGAGGACACGCCGTACGACCCGTCGAGTCCGTACTCGGCGTCGAAGGCCAGTTCGGACATGTTGGTGCGGGCGTGGGCCCGCTCGTTCGGGGTCCAGGCGACGTTGTCGAACTGCGCGAACAACTACGGCTCCTACCAGCATGTGGAGAAGTTCATCCCGCGGCAGATCACCAACGTGCTGACCGGGCAGCGGCCGAAGTTGTACGGCGAAGGGGTGAACGTGCGGGAGTGGACGCACGTCGACGACCACAACGCCGCTGTGCACGCCATTCTCTCTGGTGGCCGGCTCGGCGAGACGTACCTCATCGGGTCGGGTGACGAGCGGTCGAACAAGCAGATCCTCGAGCTGATTCTGGAGCTGATGGGCGAGGCGCCGGACGCCTACGACCACGTGCCGGATCGGCCCGGCCACGACCTGCGGTACTCGAACAACACGACGAAGCTGCGCACCGAGCTGGGCTGGGCGCCGGTGTACGGCGACTTCAAGGCCGGGCTGGCGGCGACGATCGACTGGTACCGGGCAAACGAGTGGTGGTGGAAGTCGCAGAAGGAGGCCACCGAGGCGAAGTATCAGGTCCTCGGTCGCTGACACCGTGGCTCAGCCCGCCGTTGGCTGGCGGCGGGTTGGCGGCGCTGAGCTGGAGGTAGGTAAGTAGGCACGCCAGCGATGCGGCGTGGGTGACTTCATGCTTGGTGATCAGGTCGAGCGCGGTGTCGCGGTCGACGCGGAGCAGGTCGATGCCCGGTTCGGGGTCTTGGACGGGCCGGGCGTCGTGAGCGATGAACAGGTGGACGGTCGCTGCGACGTTGGTCGGGTAGGGGTGCACGATCCCGGCCGAGGTCCAGGTGGCGGCGGCCAGTCCGGTCTCCTCGAGGAGTTCGCGCATCGCTGCCTGCAGCGGCTGTTCGCCGTCGTCGACGCCGCCGCTGGGTAGCTGCAGGATGTGCCGACCGATGGCGTACTTGTATTCCCGGATGAGGTACAGCTCGCCGTCGCTGGTGACAGCGAGGACGGTGACGCCGTCGCCGCAGTGCAGGACGTTGTACATGCCGGCCGTGCCGTCGGCGTGGACGACGTCGTGTTCCTCGACCTGCCACCAGCGGCTGGCGTAGACCGGCCGCACCGCGGTGGTCGTGATCGGCCGTTCGGGATCTTGCACAAGGACTGACTTTACCGGTGGCCGGTCGGTGCCCACGGTTCGACCGCCACCAGTGCGCATGGGACGTCAGCTGCGGTGGTCGGGGTGATGGCCAGCGGTAGCGTGCTGCGGAGGATGGCGTCTGCGGCGGCTTTGCTGGCGTGGAAGGCGAGGGTCATCTTGCCGGTGATGACGGTGTGCAGGCCGTGGATGCCGTCGGTGTGTTCGTGGTGGATGACGTGGAAGCCGGGGTTGATCCGGCCGTGTTCGGCGTGGGCGGTGCCGATGTAGTCGGTCTTGCCGGCGACGTAGGCGACGGCGCCGGTGGGGTCGACGACGCCGTCGGCGCAGGCGCGGCGGGTCTGCTCGAGCAGCGCGGTGGCCTTGCCCAGGTCGACGGCGTACGCGCGGCGGCCGGTGATGTCGGGTTGGGTGCCGCCGAAGTACGAGGTGAGGGTGCCGCCGTCGCGGGCGGGCATGAGGACCGGCCGGTGCAGCTCGGTGAAGATCAGGCCCTGGCGGATCGTGGTGGCGGGTAGGTGGATCATCATGTCGAGCCGGGACTTGAGCAGGTCGCTGTCGTGGCTGCCGCAGGCGCGCAGCAGCGTGGCGGTGCCGGTGCCGGCGGCGACCACGACCGTGCGGCCGGTGAGACGCTCGCCGGTGGACAGGGCGACGCCGGTGACCTTGCCGGACTCGTGGTTGATCCGCTGGACGGTGACACCGGTGCACACGGTGACGCCGGCGGCAAGGACTTGGCCGGCCAGGATCGTGACGATCCGCCGGGACGAGAAGACCCGCTCCCCGACCTGAACCAGCCGGTAGGCGTCGCCGTCACCGGTGTCGGCGGCGAGGTCGTGCGCGGCGCCCGGCTGGTGCGCGATGCCGTGCTGGTCGAGGTGGCTGCGGAAGCCGTCGGCGTCGGAGCGGTGGACGACGTAGACGGCGGGCTGCGTCGGCAGTTCGGCGGCGGCGAGCAGGGTGGTGAAGGCGGGCTGGGCTTGGCGGCAGTTGGCGACAACGTGCGGGTGGCGGCGGGCGTAGAGGGCACCGGAGTGCAGCATGCCGTGGTTGGCGCAGGTGGCGCCGGAGCCGAGCTGGTCGGCCTCCAGCAGCGCGACGGCCTGCCCGGCGCGGGCCAGCCGCAGCGCCGTGATGAGCCCGGCGACGCCGCCGCCGATGACGATGGTGTCGTAGCTGTTCACCGGCGCTCCTTGCTCGCGTCGTTGCTCGTGGCGCGGTGTTTGGTGACGAGGAACGGGCCGATGGCGAGGGCGTCGGCGGTGCTGGAGTACAGGAACGCCAGGGCCTGTTCGGGGGTGGCGACGATGGGTTCCCAGCCGCTGTTGAGGCTGGTGTTGAGCACCGCAGGGGTGCCGGTGCGGGCGTGGACGTGTTCGATGAGCCGCCGGTAGGCCGAGCCGTCGTCGGGCACGGTGTGTGGGCGGCTGGTGCCGTCGACGTGGGTCGCGGCGATGATTGGTGTCGGGTCTCTGGTGGGCAGGGTGAACGACATGAACGGCGCCACGACCGTGGCGGGGAATAGCGCGGGGAGGTGTTCTGCGAGGACGGAGGGGCCGAACGGGCGAAACTGCTCGCGGCGTTTGATCCGGTTGACCTGGGCGCGCATAGCGTCGGTGGACGGATCGGCGAGCAGGCTACGGGCACCGAGCGCGCGGGGCCCGAACTCCATCCGCCCTTGGAACCAGGCGACGATCTGCTGCTGCGCGATCAGCTCCGCGGCGGTGGCCGCCGGGTCGGCGGTCTCGACGTAGGGCACCCCGCACTCGCGCAGCACGTCGGCGATCTGCCCGTCGGTGAAGGACGGGCCGAGCTGACTGTGGGTGAGGCGGGCGGGCCGATGGCCGTGCTGGGCGGCGACGAGCAGGGCGGCGCCGAGAGCGGTGCCGGCGTCGCCGCAGGCCGGAGTCATGTACACCTCGTCGAACCCGCCAGCGGCGGCGAGCGCGCCGGCGGCGACGGAGTTCTCGGCGACGCCACCGGCCAGGCACAGCCGCCGGTCGCTGCCGGCGCGGTGTCGGTCAACGAAGCCCAGCAACGCGGCGGTGATGCTCTGTTGGGCGGACGCAGCAAGGTCGCGGTGCGCGGCGGTGAGCTCGCCGTCGGGCAGCCGCCGCAGTGGCAGGCCGGGCAACTCGTCGGTGGCGAACATCGGCAGCTGGTCGGTGTGGAAGACCGGATGCCGTTGCAGCACCGTCGGGTGCAGTGCGTGCGGGTCGAGGCGCGGTCGTCCGTCGACGTGGTGCAGCAGTCGGGTGAGGTCCATGGTCGGGTTGCCGTACGGGGCGAGACCCATGACCTTGTACTCGTCGTGGTTGCTGCGGAACCCCAGGTACTGGGTGACGAGGGCGGCGAACAGGCCGATCGAGTCCGGGAACGGCACCGCCTCCAGCAGCTCCAGCTCTTGCCCGCGGCTGCGGAACGCCGCGCAGGAGGTGCCGTCCCCGGCCTGGTCGGCGGTGACGATGAGCGCGTCGTCGAAACCGGAGATCAGGTACGCCGACGCGGCGTGCGCGGTGTGATGGTCGATGTAAACCACCGGCGGAGCCCAGCCGAACGTGTATCGCAGATACGCCTCCAGGCGGGGCGGGAAGTCCGCCCACGTCGCCCGCGGAAACGCCACGACGTCCACCTCCCGCATGCTGATCTTCGCCTGCTGGAGGCAGAACCGGATCGCGGCGTCGGGCATCAGCCCGATCGCATGCTTGAACCGGACGAAGCGTTCCTCCTCCGCGGCGGCGACGATGTCGCCATCGCGGAGCAGGACCGCGGCGGGGTCGTGTTCGGCTTTGCCCAGGTTGCCGTGGATGCCGAGGATGTACATCGCGTTGTGCCCTTCCAGCTCCGTGATCCGCGCAGGGGTGCTCGTGGAGGTGCCAGGTCGCCAGAGGCTGCCTGGGTCAGGCGGGTGGCGGCGCGGGGTGCTCCCGGTACCAGGCGATCGTGTCGGCCAACCCGTCAGCGAGCGGCACCGCCGGTGCCCAGCCGAACGTCTGCCGCGCCCGAGCGGCGGTGGTGACCTGTCGGCGGATGTCGCCCGGCCGGTCCGGCACGAACCGGATCAAGGACTCGGCGGCGCCGACGCCGGTGAGGATCTGCCGGGTCAGCGTCAGCACGTCGGCCTCGGTGCCGGTGCCGACGTTGAACACCCGCCCGTTGATGTCGTCGCCGTCGTGGCGCAGGGCGGCGAGGAGCAGGTCGCAGACGTCGCTGACGAAGATCCAATCGCGGCGGACGGAACCGTCGCCGGTGAGCGTGATCGGCTGCCCGGCCAGGGCCTGGGTGATGACCCTGGGGATGAGCCAGCCGGGGTACTGCTGCGGCCCGTAGATGGTGACCGGCCGGAACGCCACGTAGGGCAGGCCGCGCATAGCGTGGACGGCGGACAGGTACGCCTCGAACGCGGCCTTCGCCGCGGCGTAGATGGTGCTCGGCCGGATCGGGGCGTCCTCCTGTAGGTCGTCGGTGTCGTTGTCGCCGTAGATGTCGGCGGTGGACAGGAACAGTAGCCGGGCGATTCGCCGGTCGGCGAGGTGCTGCAGATACCCAGGCGGGTCGTCGACCGTCGTGGTCTGGGGCGCGGTGAAGCTGTTGACCTGCGCGACCAGGTGCAGCACCGTGTCACCGGCCGCGATGACGTCGTCGACGACGGCCGGGTCGTAGATCGAGCCCTGCACGAACCTGTACCGGGGGTCGGCGAGCAGGTGCGGCGGGACCTTCTGCTCGCCGTACTGCAGCGGGTCGACCAGCACGATCGTGGCGAACCGGTCGGCGATGTCCGGGCGGGTCTGCAGGCGGTGGAGCAGGTTCACGCCGATGAAGCCGGCCGCGCCGGGGATGACGAGGTTGCTGATGACGGACTCCTTCCCTGCAAGGGGATGTCTGGTGTGCCGCTGGTCGCGGCGACGACGAGCTGTTCGAAGTCACGCAGCCGCTGCCGCTGACCGGCGGTCGCGACGCCCTGGGCCTTGCGGATCAGCGTCGGCCCCACGGAAACCACCTTGGTCGCGCCGGAGGTGCTAATCACCCGTGGCGCGAAGTCGATCCGCAGCGCTGACCCGTCGGCCGGAACGACGAGGTTGAGCGCGCCGGACATGCCTTTGGCCAGCCACGCCTGGGCGGCCGATGCGATGCAAGTGGAGCGGGGCGTGTCGCGGGCCGTGGCGGGGACAAGCCGGCCGGCGAGGTGGCGCAGGACCGCCAGCGACTCTGCCGACCACCCAACCGTGGAGATGGCCTCGAACGCCGTCAGCCGCCGCAGCCGCTCCGCCGGCGCGACCGGCACGAACCGGAGATGGCCGGTGGCCTGCTCTAGCTGCCCGTCGGTGAACACTTCGACGAGTTCGCGGTAGTGGTCGTGGAGCACGGCCAGCGCAGTGTGCAGGCAGCAGAGATCCTCGCCAAGGCGTCCATCCAGCGGCGTGGTGATGCTGACGTGACCGAACCCGCCCGTGACGGTCCACCGGCCCACCACCGACGTGTCCGTCGAGCTGCAGGTCGCGAGGCAGTGCCGAACAAGGTCAGTCGCGATGCTCGCGCACGGTTCGATCAAGGCGAGGCGTTCGAAGTGGGTCAGCTCGGCGGGGCGCACCGGGCGCCGATGTGCCAGGTCGGGGACGTGGATGTGGGTGTGGAACTTCGCTGCGACCGAGTGCGCGTCCGGGGCGGTGTCGGTCGGGTTGAACCCGTGGGTGACATACACGTCACGGCCGAGCGCCGCCGAGACCCGCCGGGCGACCACGATGTGCCAGCCGAACACCGCTACAAACGCCGCCGCGCTCAGGTCGAGCATCGACCGCAGCGGCACGGCACCGGGAGTGGCGGGGGCACCGACGAAGATGTTGATGTCCCGGTCGCTCCAGGTGACCGTCTTCGGCACCAGGAGCGCCTCCAGCGCCGTGCCCGCCACCAGCGTCTGCGCGATCGTGGGTGCGATGTCACGGAAGCGGTCCCACGGCATCTGGTCGGCGATCGTGGCGGACAGGTAGTCCGGGGCGTAGCGAGGGGTGGTCAGCACCGCGACCTGCGCCCAGTCCACCCGCGCCAGGTACGCCGCCAGCAGCGTCGCCGGGGCCCACGGGCCGGTGTCAGCCGTCATGGCGCCACCCGTTGACCGCCTCGACGACCCGGTCAGCCTCGTCGTCGGTGAGCCCGTGCCACAGCGGCAGGCACACGTGAGACGCCGCGAAGTGCTCCGCTGCGGGAAACGACCCTTGGTCTGCGAGGCGCAGGGCGGGCTGCAGATGCAACGGCACGTCGTAGACGCCCTTGCCCGGCCGTACACCGCACGCCCGCAGATGGGCGCGCAACGACTCCCGAGCCGCCGCGCCGCTGGTGGTGACGATGAACTTGTGGCCGCTGCAGCGAACTCCCGGCAGCCGCGGCACGAGCACTGCCGGATGGTCGATGCCGTCGAGGTACCGGCTGACGAGCCGGTCGAGCCGGGTGAGGGTCGCCTCGAACCCGAGGAACTGGGCGACGCCGAGCGCGGCGTGCAGTTCCGACATCCGCCACGCGCTGCCGAACACCACGTTGTGCAACCCGTCCTCGGCCTTGCCCTGGTCGCGGTACCGGCGCGCCGCCGCCGCCCACACGCCGGACCCAGTGGTCAGCACCCCGCCCTCGGCCGTGGTCAGGACCTTCGTCGCGAACAGCGAGAATGCCGCCAGGTGCCCAAACGTGCCGGCCCGGCGCCCGTCCACCGCGGCGCCGTGCGCGTGCGAGGCGTCCTCGATCAGCAGGACGTCGCGCTCGTCGCACCAGCGCCGGATCCGCATGAGCTCCGGGGTGAGGTAGCCACCAATGTGCACCACCACGACCGCCGCGATCTCGGGTGTCCAGGCGGCGCCGATCGCCGCGAGGTCCGGGTATAGGTCAGCGTCGTACAACACCGGGCGGCATCCTGCCCGCAGCACCGCCTCCGCGGTCGCGTAGTTCGTGTTCGCCGGCACCAGCACGGGCCGGCCCTCGATTTCCGCGACTCGAAGCGCGATCTCCAGCGCAGCCGTACCCGAGGACACCGTCACCGCATGCTCGGCGCCGACCAGCTTCGCGAACCGGAGTTCGAACTCGGCGTTGTTCGTCCCGGGGATCAGCTGGCCGGTCTCCAGCACCGCTGCCGCTCGCCGGAGGAACTCCTCGACGACCTCGGACGGGAACCGCACCCTGAACGCGGCGATCTCATCCATGACCGGTGGCCCGTCCAGGAGCTCCGTTCGGGAGTCCGACCGGGCCAGGTGCGCCGAGCCGACCAGCCGCCGGCGACGCACCGCGATGCGCTCGAGCCGGGGTGCCAGCGGCGATCGATGGACGGACCCGGCTGCGGTGAGACCGCGGAGTGATGCACTGTGGTGGCGTCACTCCCGCAACGTATGTGGATACATGGGCATGACGGCCTTGATCGGCTGGTACACCTGTGCGAGGGGTGCGGTGTACCCGTCGGCCTCCGGGACGGCCGGACGTTCACGGGTGCAGCAGTTGCCCGGTCCGAACGTTGTAGGCGGTCATCCCGGCGGCCAGGGCTGCCGCGACGCCGGCGTCGGCGTCCTCGTAGACCAGGCAGCGGCCTGGAGGTGTCTGCAGTCGGTGGGCGGCGAGCAGGAAGATGTCCGGCGCGGGTTTGCCCCGGCTGGTCGGCACGTCGCTCCAGGTGACGACGGTGTCGAACAGGTCGGCGAGGCCGGTCGCGGTGAGCCCGGCCGTGATCGTGTCGGTGGAGGCGTTGGAGCCGATCGCGGTACGCTGGCCACGGTCGCGTGCGGCCCGGGCGATCTGCACGTAGGTGTCGACGACGACGAGCTGCGCGGCGGCGGCGATGACGTTCGCCCGGCACTGGGCGATGATCGCGTCGATCGGTGCCGGCAGCGGCCGGACCTGCTGCTGCTGCCACAGCAGCAGCAGGTCCGGTGAGGCGATCGCCTGCCGCGGCCAGTACCAGTCCGGGTCGAGGGTGACACCGACGTCGGCGAGTGCCTGTGCGAGGCCGCGGTAGCAGACCTCGCGGGAGTCCACGAGCGTGCCGTCCCAGTCGAAGATCAGCGCCTCGAAGCCGGTGCCGTCGGGCACGTCAGCCGGGCCTGGCACCTGGCTGGCGCTCGTCCGGCGATGCGTGTGCGTCATGCCGGTGAAGAGAGCAGAAACGCCTCGATCGCGGCGGTGTCAGTGAGGTCCGGCCAGGCGACCATGGCGCCCGCGTCGCGCAGTTGCGCGACGGACTCACTGCCTGAGGCGACGCCGACGGCGCGGGCACCTCCCTGGAGGCCGGTGTTGATGTCGTGGCTGCTGTCGCCGATCACGACGGTGTTGTCGCGGCCGAAAATGGTGCCGTAGTTCGCCGCCGCCCGGCGTTGAGCGATGGCGACGAGTTTGGGGCGGTCGGTGTCGTCGTCGCCGTAGGCGCCGGCGTCGAGGTCGACGTAGCGGTCCAGGCCGAACACCTCGAGCTTGATCCGGGCGACCTCGCGGAGGTTGCCGGTCAACACCGACTGCACCAGCTCCGGCCGTCCGGCGAGTGCGATGAGAGTCCGTTGCGCGCCGGGCAGGACCCGGCCACGGCGGGAGAGTTCGTCTCGGTGCCGGTCGTACTCGGCCGGCAACGCTGCCTGATACCGCGACAGGTGGGGTTCATCCTCGGCGATGCCGTGCAGGCGCAGGGTTGCGGTGAGAATCGACGGCTCGGTCTGCCCGGTCACGTCGGCCTTGTGCGTCATCGGGATGCCGGTGGCGGTCCGGAAGGCGTTGCCGTACAACTCGCTGCCCAGCCCGCGGGTTTCGATGAGCGTATGGTCGATATCCCAGAGGATCAGCCGAGGGCCGGACCGCGAAGGGATCATCCTTCGAGTCTGCCAGGTAACGCGGAACGTGCAGGGGTACAGCCCGTCCGACGTGCGGTGGGGTGGCGGTATGGAGATCGACGAGTGGGCGATCGGGCAGCGCATCGCCCAGCACCGGCTACGCCGTGGCCTCACCCAGGAGGAGCTCGCGGGGCTGGCCGGTATCTCGCTGTCCATGATGAAGAAGATCGAGTCCGGCGCCCGGACGGTGACCCGCTTCGCGCAGCTGGTGCTGTTCGCGCAGATCCTGCGGGTGGCCGACCTGCGGGATCTGACGGGGGTGCCGATGTCGATGATGCCCGACGGCCGGCGGGGCCACCCGGCGGCCGATACGGTCCGCACCGCTGTCCTCGAACGCGGCCACGGGACCGAACCCGTCGGGCTGGAACGGCTACGGCGCCTCATTGGCCGGGCGTGGAGCACGTGGCAGGAGCCGTCTACTTTCCGCTACGACGCGGTCGGGCAGTATCTCACCGAGGTGATCCGTCTCGCCCAGGCGCAGGTCAACACGTCGTCGGACGAGCAGCGTCGGGAGGCGCTCGGGCTGGCCAGCACCGTCTACCAGCTGGCGCGGACCTGGACCAAACGAGTCGGTGAGTACGACCTGTCCTGGGTGGTCGCCGACCGGGCAGTCGCCTGCGCGCTCGACGCCGATGATCCCGACCTGGCCGGCGCGGCAGCCTGGAATCTCGCCATGATCCTGTCCGCGCAGGGCAAGACCGAGCAGGCACGCAGCGTCGTGCGGCACGCGATTACCCAGGTTGACGCCGAGCTCGGCGAGCGTCCCAGCGCGGCGGGGCTGGCGGTCTTCGGCGGCCTGCACCTGCTCGGTGCCACCGAGGCGGCCCGTGAAGACGACGCCCGCGATGCCCGGGACCTGCTCGACTCCGCAGCGGCGATCGCCGCCCGGACCGGTGAGACGAACTTTCACCGGATGGTGTTCGGGCCGACGAATGTGGCTCTGCACCGGATTTCCACCGCGATCGAGCTTGGCCGTACCCGCGAGGCTCTCGACCTCATCGAACGCACAGACGCCCGGCATGCCGCCTCGGTCGAACGCCGCCTCACCTTCCATATCGACGCCGCCCGCTGTTACGCCCGCCGCGACAACCCGGTTGCCGCCGTGCACATGATGGGCCGGGTTTTGCGCGACTCGCGGGACGAACTGCGCTACAACCCGATTGCCCGCGAGACGCTGCGCCAGCTCAGCGCACGCAGCACGCCATCGCTCCGCGCCGACCTCGATCCTCTTCTGGAAGCGGCCGGTCTGACACCGTAACCGCCCCCAGGCTGCCGAGGGGGCACTGACAGTGTCCCTCCCGCACCGTGTCTCCACCCATCCACCACCGTACATACGGTGACCGTTGTTCCGCGTGACGCCGAGCTGACCTGCTGGTTGGGTCGGGCCGCGGTTCACAGCCGTGAGGAGGCGGACGGGGTGAACTCGACGAGATGCGTCAGCACGCACGGCACGTCGCCGACGGCACCGCCCGAACTGGCGGCAACGTTCGCCGCGGTGCTGCCTGTCGCCGACGCACCGGCAGCTGCCCTGGCATCGGCTGCGATCGCCTTCGGCGTCCGTCTCCGTACCCTGCGGCAGCGCCGCGGCTACAGCCAGCAGACGCTCGGCGGCGAAATTTTCTACAGCCGCGAGTACGTCGCACTCGTCGAGCGCGGCCTACGTAAACCCACAGCCACCTTCGTTGAGCGTGCTGAGACCGCGCTGCACGCCGACGGTCAGCTCCAACGGGAGTTCGCTTGTGTCGAGCAGGCCCGTGAACGGCAAGCGCGGCGGCGGGCGGCCGCTCGTCGAGGGCAGCGCCGCAACGACAAGATCCGCTCCGCGGTCGCTACGCTCCGCACCGTTCACCGTGATGAGATTGCAGCCGAACCGTCAGCGCCCTGGCTGGCCGCGTTCGACGAACTGCATCATGTGCTGAAGGGCGAGATGGAGCCGCACGACGCGGACGCTGAGATCGCCGACCTAGAGCACCGCAGGACGGACCTCGCTGCTCGTGCCGGCGGTGAGGCGAGGTGGGCAGACGTTGCGGTTGAGGCCGCGCTGGGTGTGGCCGAAGCTGGCATGCTGCTACATCGATTGCTGTCTGGTGATCATGCCAGGAGGCTCCGTTGCGTCGTGGCGGCATTCGCAGCACTGGTCGGCGATGCGATGATGATGTTGGGCCGTCCTGCCCCGGCCGACGACTGGCACAGGTTGGCGGACGCTGTCAGTGATCGTCAGGTGCCGCCGCCCGAGTTGGAGCTGCCGGGCGGCGCCGAGTCCGAGCCTGCGGCGCGAGCTGACGGAGGATCGTCCCGGCTGGCCCTGCACGGCCGGTCCGCGGCGAGGGCCGCCTGCCGCGCGGGGATTTACGGCAGGTGGCCTGCGAGCCCCCGATCGATGGTGCACCGGCGGTACCGACGGAGCCGGCAGCGCCATTTCAGCCGGGGACCCCCTCGATCAGGACCACGGTATGTATGCGACCTCGAACCGTGACCCGTCCGGATCGTCGACAAACACGGCATGGCATCTGTCGGCGCGCTCCTGGGAAGTCGCGGTGCCTGCGCGATCGTTCCTCGGGCGTCGACCGCCGCCCGCTACACGGCATCGACGGCCGTACGACTGCGGCGAACCGTACGGGGGTCAGCTGTACGTTGTCCATTTGGCGGACGTGTCGCCGTTCCTGATGCTGTCGAAACGGTGCCGCCATTGTGCGCGGATCCGTGGGTTGGTGTTGAGGATCGGCAGGACGCTGGTGATGAGCTTCAGCTCCCGGATTTGCTGCAGGACCGGGAATCCGTCCCATGTCGTGACGTCGAAGCCGTAGTCAGCGGCCAGCACGCTGTGGGTGTCGCCTGGGTAGTCGAAGCGGAGCTTGCCGACCGCCACCGGGGTGAGGTCCCACTCTCGCGGACCGATACTGGTTGAGTCGAAGTCGCAGATGACCGGGCCGTCCGGGCTCATCAGCACGTTACCGGCGAAGATGTCGCCGTGGATGACGCCTGGGGGCAGCGCGAACCGGACGTCACGTAGTCGCTGCTGGACCTCGGCGGTCAGGTGCTCCAGGAAGGCCAGCTCGGCCGATGTCACGCCGTCCGCGTCGCGTATCCGCTGCCAGATTTCGACGAACGGATTCCAGGTCGGCAACGGGAACGGCGGCGGCGGCAATGCTTCGAACATGCGGATGATCGCTGCGAGATCGTGTCCGGTGGGCCGGGCACCGGTTTCTGGCACGGTCTGCCACGCCGTCACCAGATGTCCGTGCGCGGTGATGGGCTGGTCGATGCCGCTTACGAGCCGCACTGCAGGGTGGCCCAGCTCGGCGAGCCACGCCGCCATCTGGACGACCTTCGGCGCCCGCTGACGCATGGCCTCGGAGCCCGCGATACGGACCACGACCGGTGCGTGGGCGAGCCGAAACACCGCGTTGTTGGTGAACTTGACCATGACGGCGTCGCGCACGTCGACGTCGAGTTGCTCGCCGACGGCCTGCACGACCGCGGCGAGGGTGGCGGGCGTCAGCGGTTCACGCTGCTGGGCATTCAGGCCGTCGAGTGTCATACCCTCCGCAGGGTAGCAATCCGGTGAGCGAGTTCGCGCACGTCGGGGTCGTGCGGGAACCGGTCCGCCTCGTCCTGCAACGGGGCCAACCGGTCGATGGTCCGTACCGAGCGCACCCGTTCGGCCAGGTCGGCGGCCTGGTGGCCGGCCGTGACACCTTCGGTGAGGTTGCGCAGCCGAAGGTGCGCCGTGGCAAGGGCGGTGAGTTCGAAGGTGCGACTGCGGGTGTCGGAATTGTCCCGAAGGTCGAGGCAGGCCGACAGCTTTTCTACGGCGACGGTGACGTCGCCGTCGTCCTCGTCGTGCGGTAGCGCCGCGTGGACCATGCCCGTCATCGCGGTCAGATCGGCCTCGCCGAAGAACCGCACCCAGATCGGCGCTGCGCCGAGGTCGGCGCGGCTGAATTCGTCGTTGGCGCGGCCGATCGACTTCATCGCCTGGGTGGCGTCGCCGAGCAGCCCGTAGGCCCATGCCTCGTTCGCGCAGAGCAGGGCGACGGTCAGTTCGCTGCCGGAGTCCTGGGCGGCGATCTGGCCGAGCTGGAAGAAGCGGAGTGCCGGCTTCAGCATGCCGCGGTGCAGATGGAGCCGGCCCATCCGATACAGGACGTTCGCCACGAGCGACGCGTCCTCCGCATGCCGGGCTTGCTCGAGTGCGCGGGCGAAATGACGACGCGCTGCGGAGTGCAGGCCGACGTCGAACGATGTCCATCCGGCGAGGTTGTGCAGGTCGGCGAGTGCCTGGTGCAGGCGTCGTTGGGCGTCGTCGCTGCAGGCGGCGTTCAGCAGCTGCTGCGCCCAGCGAACCTCCGCGGCCACCGCGGCCTGGCACGCCCCGCCGCCGTACCGGTAGTCAAGTGCCCGCATCGACGCGGTGACCTCTTCAATGGTCTCCACGTCGGAGACGCCGACCCGGCTCGGGACGGGACTTTGCATCGACTCGACGGGCTGCCACCAGCGGGACACATCGGGATCCCCAGCACCCATGGTGATCTTCGCGGCGTGGGCGAGGAGCTGCCGTACCTCCTCACCTTCCTCAGCGTCCGTGCCGGCTTCGCCGACGTGGTCGAGCACGGCATTTGCCGTTTCGTCGTAGGCCAAGCCCATGTAGCTGCGGGGCACGGCGAGTCCCCTGGCGATGCGGACCAGTACCTCGTAGCTGGTGATTCGCCGTCCGGTGCGCAGCACGGAGTAGATCTCCGAAGGGGCCTGCCCGGTGCGTTCGCCGATCGCGCGATACGACAGGCCCGCACCGTGCAACCGCTGATAGACCGTCTTGAAGTCGTGCTGCGCAAGAGCCTGGCGCATGGCTGGATGCTCCAGGACCTCGGTCGGAATACCCATCCGTGCGCGCCCGTCAGCCGCCATGCGTGCCTCTCCCAACGCATTGAACGTGTTCGTACGGTAGCGGCCTGGACCGGAAAGCAGAAGTCCTTCGAACCGATGTTCGTTGTCCTCGGCGTCGCCGGCGTGCCGTTCGGAAAGGCCGGCGACGCTACTGACTAGAGGAACTAGTCAGTGCTGATAGTCGCCGAATTGACTGCTTGGTCTGACTACTGCCACGCCTGGTCACCGTCCCGGCACCTATCACAGTCTGTCGATGCAGCGGGACCTTGCGTCCTATGCGCCGTCACGGGAATGGCAATCACGAAGGTTCGCCGAGATCGGCGGGCTGGCAGCGAATTGACGAGGTGGATCGATGGACGTGGTGGCCGGGCCGGAACGTAGGTCTGAGCCTTCAGCCGGGCGAGGCTGCCGGCCGTCCGGACCGTCAGATCTTGACGTCGAAGAGCCGGCCGCCGACGACCCACCTGGCCAGTTGACATCGGATGACCGCATCGGTGGGCAACCGCGCGCGGAAATGGCCGACCGCTCGGCGCCGACGGCTGAGGGCGGGTCCAGACCGCAACGTCGACTCAGCGGTGGTCGGGTACAACCCGGCGTGCGCGAGCGCTGTACCACGCCGCGCCCTTTCGCGCCCCGCCGAGATCTGCGGGAATGAATGCGATCAAGGCCGTGGCGCGGCAAATGAGACGTCCGCCGGCTGCCGTTCGCAGATGGCTGCGGTGGCCGGCGGCACCAGCCGTGATCCGCCACGTCGAGCCGGCGGTCGAGATGCGGAACACCGGTCAAGCGGGCTGCGCGAACAGCCTGGGCAGTTTGCTCCATCACGGCACAGGGGGAGGCGAGGGTGGCTACGTCCACCAGGACGAGCGGCGACGACCGTGCACTGTCGGTACTGGGCTCCGCGCTGCGGTACCAGCACAGAGCTGCGGCGGACGGTGCATGTGCGGCCGGTTGTCGACAGCAGGTGCCGTGCTTGGGTCAGCGGCTCGGGACGTATGCGCTGCAGGCGGCGGGCGGGTCGTGGCATGAGCAGTTCTCGGCCCGGGTTGACGTGCTGACGAGCGGGATCCGGCATGACGGCTGAGACGCGACGGGGCGCGCTGACCGACGAGGCAGGCCCGGTCGACCACGGCCACTCCGCTGATGCCGGCACGGCTCCGGGAGGTGCGGCGACACGGGGGTCGCGGTTGGCGCCGGTGGGGAGACGGCAGGCATGAGGATCACTGGGAAGTTGATGGTGCTGGTCGTGGTGCCGTTGGTCGCTGTGGTGGCCTTCGCCGGGCTGGCGCTGGTGTCCGCGGGTGGCCAGGCTCTGCGGGCTGACCGGCTGCGGTCGCTGGTGGTTGCCGGTGAGGCTGCTGGGGATTTGGTGTCGCGGTTGCAGGCGGAGCGGGTGGCCGCGGTTGAGGCGCTGGTCGGTCGGCCTGCTGGGGCGGTTGACGCCTATCTGCAGAAGGCCGCGGCGACGGATGCGGCGGCTGCACGGTTCCGTGGGGCGCAGTCGCAGCTGTCGCAGGTGCCGGGGGGTGTCCAGCGGTTGCTGGACCGGGTTGACGGCGGCGTTGGGCAGCTTGCGGCGCTGCGGGCGCGGGTGTCGTCGGGTAAGGGTGCGGCGTCGGCGTTGGTGTTCGCGTATCGGATTTTGATTGCTGACCTTGTCTCCTACCGGGAGTCGATGGCGCAGGCCGGCGGTGCCCCGGCGGATATCGCTGACCGCATCCGTGCGGCGGCGGCCTTGTCCAGGGCGGTGGAGTTCGTTGGGTTGCAGCAGGTGGCGGCGCTGCGGGCGACGGAGGCGGAGCAGCTGACGCCGGCGGCGTATCAGGACATCACCGCTGCGCGGACCGGTTACGCCGAGGCGGCGTTGACGTTCGGGGCGTTGGCGGCACCGCGGTGGCTGGATTGGCTGGACGGCGCGCTGACCGGCGAGGACGTGGTCGCCGCGCAGCGTTTGGAGGACGCCGTCGCGCGGGTCCGTCCGGGTGCGCGTCTGGGGTTGGACCGCGCGGGGTGGACGTCGGCGATGAGCGCCCGGATCGAGCAGCTGCACCAGGTGGAGATCCGCATCGGCGCGGAGATCGTCGCGGACGTGACGCGGCTGCGTGATGACCAGCGGTGGGTGACCGCGGTGGAGTTTGCCGCGGTGCTGGCCGCGGTGGTGGCGGTGATCGGGTTGGCGGTGTGGCTCGGCCGGCCGATGATCCGTGGTCTGCGGCGGCTGCGGGACACCGCCCGGCGGGTGGCGCGCCAGACGCTGCCTGCGGAGGTGGCCCGGCTGGCTGACCATGAGGTGCTGGGCGGGTTGACTCCGGAGCAGTTCGCCGACAGCACCCCTGCCCCGGTGGACGTGCGGGGGCGCGACGAGCTGGCTGAGGTCGGTGCGGCGTTCAACGCGGTGCACCGTGAGGCGGTCCGGGTGGCCGCCGAACAAGCAGCCACCCGGGTTGGTATCGCTGCGATGTTCGAGAGCCTGGCCCGGCGTGGGCAGGGATTGGCCGGGCGTTTGGTTGCCGAGCTGGATGCGCAGGAGGGTGGCGAGGAGGATCCGGACCGGTTGGCGCAGTTGTTCCGTCTGGATCATCTGGCCGCGCTGCTGACGCGGACCAACGAGAGCCTGCTGGTGTTGGGTGGTGGCGCGTCGGCGCGTCCCCGCCGCCAGGACGAGCTGGTGGTCGACGTGCTGCGCGCTGCGCAGGGTCAGGTCGAGCAGTACACGCGGATCGAGTTCGGGTTCATCGATGACATGGTCGCCATCCGGGCCGCGGCGGTGGACGACCTGGTGAAGGTCCTTGCCGAGTTGATGGACAACGGCTGCAGCTACTCCCAAGAGGCGGTCACCGTGTCGGCCAGGGTGCTCACCGATCGGGTGGTCATCCAGATCGTCGACACCGGTATCGGCATCGACGCAGACCGGCGGCGCGCCTTCAACGAGCGCCTCGCGTCCGACCGCGGCCCGCTGGACCTGGCGGCGGTGCGGGCGATGGGCCTGACCGTGGTCGGTCGGCTCGCCGCCCGCCACCGGATCCAGGTGGAGCTGCGCCCGGGCCAGCCCGGCACCATCGTCGATGTCACCGTGCCGGCGCACGTGTTCACCGTCGACACCACGCCACGGCGGGCACTGGACACCGGCCATGCTCCGGTGGCGGCCATCACCGGTGCTCGCGCCGGTGGTGCTCTGGTTGTCGGACCGGTTGCGGGCACACCGTGGCGGGAACCGAGCCCGCCACCGGCGGCACCGCTGTTCCAGGTCGACGGACCGGCGGCAGCGCCGCCGGATACCCGACCGGCCACCTGGCCGCCGACCATTCCGGCGGCCGGGCCGCGACCGGCAGCAGCCGACCTCGCCGACACGGTGGAGACACACCTGCCGATCTTCGAAGCGGTCCAGGGCAGCTGGTTCGTCTCGGCGCCGGCGCCGGGGTCGTCCCCGGCCGTCGACGCGGACGGCGTGCCGGTGCCACCGCCGGCCGAACCGTGGCAGATGACGGCGGACACCGGCTGGCAGGCCGCTGCGGCGGCGGCACAGCCGGCGGTCGCCGCGACCACCCGTATCGGCCTGCCCCAACGCCACCCGATGGCCAACCTGGTGCCCGGCAGCGTCGACCAGGGCGGCCAGCCTGCGGTGCCAGCGGCGGAGTACCGCGACCCGCAGGCCGTGGCTGCGAGCCTGGCCGCCTACGGCCGGGGCCTGGCCCGCAACAGCCGCACCGGGGCGCACATCCGCCCGACGTCGAACGTTTGACAGCCACATTCCTTGAGGAGCGAATAGTCGTGACCGTCGATGTGAACTTCCTACTGAACGACTTCGTCGACCGGGTGCCGAAGGTCACGCACGTCGTGGCTGTGTCGGTCGATGGGCTGCTCGTCGCCCGAAACCACGGCCTGCCCAGAGATGCCGCGGAGCGGCTGGCCGCGATCGCGTCGGGTCTGGTCGCGTTGCTGCACGGCGCGGCGAACAACCTGGAAGCCGGGCAGGTGGTGTCCAACCTGACCGAGATGACGGGCGGGCTCATGTTCACCATGTCCGTGTCCAACGGCGCCCTGCTTGCGCTCGCTGCACCGGGGTGCGACATCGGGCAGGTGGGCCACGAACTGGCCGAGTTGATCAACCGCGTCGGACCGGCGTTGCGCCCGCAGGCTCGGGCCGACGCGCTGACCGCGTACGCGGTGGCCGGATAGGTGCGGGCATGGCAGCCACAGCGGCGCGAACCGTCGTGCAGGCGGCAGTGACGTCCGGGTTCACCGGGGCGCGGCGGAAACCGGTGAAGATCGTGATCGCGGGTGGGTTCGGCGTGGGGAAGACCACGATGGTCGCCTCGGTGTCGGAGATCGCCCCGGTCACCACCGAGGTCGCGATGACCGCGGCCAGCCGGGCGCTGGATGACACGAGCGCGGTGCCGGCCAAGACGGCGACCACGGTGGCGATGGACTTCGGCCGGATCACCCTGCCCGGCGACCCCGGTGGCATAGCGCTGTTCCTGTTCGGCGTGCCGGGTCAGCAGCGGTTCTGGTTCATGTGGGACTCGGTCTGCCGCGGCGCGCTCGGCGCGATCGTCCTGGTCGACGTGCGGCGGCTGACCGACAGCTTCGGCCCGATCGACTACTTCGAACGGACCGGGCTGCCGTTCGTGGTGGTCGTCAACCAGTTCGACGGCGCACCCGAGCACCCCGAACCGGAGCTCCGCGAAGCGCTCGCGCTGCCCGCATCGGTGCCGGTACTGGCCTGCGACGCCCGCCACCGCGAAGGCGCCAAACAGGTCCTCATCACCCTCGTCGAGCACCTTCTGGCCCGGCGGCTCCGACCGCCCGGCACGGGTGCCCGCTAAGCCCCACCAACCCTTCAGGAGCAGACACATGCAACAACGACGAGCACGGCGCCGGGCGACCTGGGCGACCCGGCCGGCCTGGGTCCTCGCGGCTTGCCTGGCGATGACCGGCTGCGGCGGCAGCAACGCCGGCGACACCGGCACCGACACGGTGAAGATCGGGTTCGTGGGCAGCCTGTCCGGGACGTACCAGGACGTCGGGCAGGAGATGCGCGACGGGTTCCAGCTCTACCTGGACACCCACGACGGCCGGTTCGGCGGCCGGAAGGTCAACCTCGTCGTCGCCGACGAGGGCAACGGCGCGGCCACCGCCCTGCCCGCGGCCACCCGGCTGGTCAAGGACGAGCACGTCGCGGCACTGGCCGGGATCGTGGCGTCCGGGTCGTATCTGGCCATCTCCGCGCTCGCCACCGAACACAAGATCCCGCTGATCGGGTCCAACGGCCGGCCCGACACCGAGAACTCCGACTGGCTGTGGACCACCAGCTTCCGGTCACCGGACCCGGGCACCGCGATCGCCCCGTACATCAAGGAGCACGTGGACGGGCCGGTGTGGGCGATCGGCCCGGACTACAAGGGCGGCTACGACCAGGTCGGCGGTTTCACCGACACGTTCACCAAGCTCGGCGGGAAACTCGCCAACCCGGGCGGCAAGGCCACCTGGACGCCGTTCCCGGACACGCCGAACTACCTGCCGTACCTGTCACAGATCGCCAAGTCCGACGCCAAGGCGGTCTACGCCTTCTTCGGCGGCGCGAACGCCGTCGGGTTCGTCACCCAGTACCGACAGTCCGACGCGAAGAACCTGCCGCTGTACGGGGCGTTCCTGACCGAAGGCCCCGTCCTGCAGCAGCAGGGTCCGGCCGCCGAAGGCATCTGGAACGTCCTCAACTACAGCCCCGACCTGGACAACGCCGCGAACCGCACGTTCATCGCCGAGTGGACGACCCGCCACACGGACCGGTCACCGACCACGTACGCGATGGCCGCCTACGACGCCGCCGCCGTCCTCGACAAGGCCATCGCCAAGATCAGCGGCAAGGTCACGCCCGTGAAGATCAACGAGGCGATCGGGCAGCTCGGACAGATCGACAGCCCGCGCGGCAGCTGGCAGTTCAGCCCCAAGAACCACACCCCGATCCAGCACTGGTACCTGCGCGTGGTCCGCCGCGACGGCACCCAACTGGCCAACCGCGTCGTCCAGGACCTAGCCACCATCGGCGCCTGAACAGCCCCTTCCACCAACCGAGTTTGTCGACGAGAGGACGAACCTGCCGTGGGCCCGCTCAATGCCCTCGATGCCTACCTGATCCCGGTCATCGACGGGGTCGCCTACGGGCTGCTGCTGTTCACCCTGGCAGCCCCCTTGACCCTGGTATTCGGGGCGGGCGGGGTGCTGAACCTGGCCCACGGCAGCCTCTACGCCCTCGGCGCCTACGCCGCCGCGCTCATCAGCGACGGCTCCTGGACCAGCCTCGCCCTCGCCGCAGCCGCCGGCACCCTCGCCGGCGCGGCCGGCGGCGGGCTGCTGTCCGCGGCCCTCATGCCGCTCACCGGCCGCGGGCACCTGGCGCAGGCACTGCTCACCTTCGGCGTCGCGCTCGTCGCCGGCGCAGCGCTCGTCCTGACCTTCGGCCCGGACAACCTGCGCCCCACCATCCCGGCCGGACTGGACACCACCGTCAGCCTGGCGGGACACCGGTACCCGGCCTACCGGCTCGCGTTCATCGCCATCGCGGCGACCCTCGCCGCAGGCGGGTGGCTGGCCCTGACCCGCAGCCGCGCCGGGGCCCGGCTACGCGCCATGGTCGACGACCCGCACATGCTCGCCTGCCTGGGCACCAACCCCCGCACCGTCCTCGCCGCCGTCCTCACCGCCGGCGGTGCCCTCGCCGGCCTGACCGGAGTCCTCGGCGCGCCGATCATCGGACCAGGCCCGGGCACCGCGGACACGGTGCTGCTGCTGTCGCTGGTGATCGTCGTGGTCGGTGGGCTCGGCTCGGTCGGCGGCGCAGTCGCCGCCGCCATCGGGGTCGGGCAGGTGCAAAGCCTCGGCGTGGTCCTCGCCCCCACGTGGACGCCGTACCTGCTGTTCGCCGCGATGGCCCTCACGCTGCTCGTGCGGCGCCAGCCGCTCCCGACCGCGGGTCACCCATGAGCCCCAGTTGGCACGCGGTGCTGCGCCGCGGCAGCGGCCTCCCGGCACCGGTGTCGGGGCTCGCAGCGACGGCCGCCCTCACCACGGCCGGGTGCCTCGCAGACCCGTACACGCTGAGCACCTGGACCCGGATCCTCAGCCTCGGCCTCCTCGCCCTCAGCGTCGCCGTCCTGGCCGGAACCTGCGGGCTGCCCAGCCTTGGGCAGGTCGCCCCATACGCCGTCGGCGCCTACACCACCGCGATCCTGGCCCGCCACGGCATCACCACCGGCCCGGTCCAGCTCGCCGCCGCTGCAACGGCAGCGGCCGTGTTCAGCATCCCTATCGGCGCGGCCGTGGCCCGCACCCGCGGGATCACGTTCCTCATGGTCACCCTCGCCGTGGGGGAGTTGACGGCAGTCGCGGCCGGGCAGTGGACGACGGTCACCGGCGGCACCGACGGCCTGGCCGGCATCCCCGCCACCCAACCGTGGTGGGGCACCGCTGCGATGCTCGAGGACCGGGCCGTCTACGGCTATGCCCTCACCGTCGCCGTGGCGGTCACCGCCGCCCTGTGGTGGACGCTGCGGACACCAGCCGGGCTGCTGCTGCGAGGGTGCCGGGACCACGAGACGCGGATGCGGGCCAGCGGCCACCCCGTCACCCGGTACCTCGTCGCCGCGTACGTCGCCGCCGGTGCGATTGCCGGGATCGGCGGTGCGCTGCTGGTCACCGGGCAACGCTACGTCTCACCCGGCGACGTCGGGTTCGAGGTCGCCGCGCTGGTACTGCTCGCCGTGACCATCGGCGGTGGCAGATCACTCGGCGGCGCCCTCGCCGCGGTCGCCCTCGTTGCCCTCGTGCGGGACTGGGCCGCCGCCACCGTGCCCGGCCGCGGCCCCCTGCTGCTCGGTGCGTTGTTCATCGCCGCGGTGTACGTGGCCCCCGAGGGTCTGGCCGGACTCGGCCGGCGCCGCCGACAGCACCCGCCGGTCGAGGCGGAGGTGCCGTCGTCATGACCCACACGTCCGGGCCGCAGCTGTCCGCCCGCGGGCTGACCCGCCGATACGGCCCCTTCCTCGCAGTCCACGACGTCGACCTCGACCTCGCGGCCGGGGACTGGCACGCGCTGATCGGACCCAACGGCGCCGGGAAGAGCACCCTGCTGAACCTCCTCGCAGGCACCATCCGCCCCACCGGCGGACGGGTCGTCCTCGCAGGGCGGGACATCACCCGCACCCGCCCGGCCCGCCGCGCCCGGCTCGGCATCGCCCGCACCTTCCAGACCCCCGCCGTCCTGGAATCGCTCACCGCGCTGGACAACCTGGTCGTCGCCGCGTGGCGGCACACCGGCACCCGCACCGGCTGGCGGCCGGCCCGGCGCCGCGAACTGGCCGCCCGTGGACTGCACCGCCTCGACGAGTTCGGGCTCGCCGACCACGCCCACACCAAGGCCAGCGCGCTATCGCACGGGCAACGCCGGCTCCTGGACATCGCTGCGGCCCTCACCGCCAACCCGTCCGTACTGCTGCTCGACGAACCCGCCGCCGGCCTCGCCGACCACGACCTGACCCTGCTGCTGGACACGCTCCGCCGGCTGCCGGCACTGACCGCAGTGCTCATGGTCGAGCACAACCAGGACGTGGTGACGTCCCTCGCGGACACGGTGACCGTGCTGCACCACGGCCGGGTCCTTGCCACCGGAACCCCGCACGCCATTCACACCCATCCGGCGGTCGCCGAGGTCTACCTCGGCACCCCCCACGAGGTGGGATGACCATGCGGCTCTCCCTGGAACAGGTCAGCGCCGGCTACGGCGGCGGCGTGGTCGTGCACCACCTCGACCTCACCATCCCAGCCGGGACCGTGCACGCCGTCGTCGGGCACAACGGCGCCGGCAAAACCACCCTGCTGCACACCATCGCCGGGCTCATCCCACCAACGACCGGCCGGATCCGCCTCGGCGACACCGACCTGACCCGGCTACCCGCCCACCGACGCGCCCGAGCCGGCGTCGCCTACGTGCCGCAAGGCCGGCGGGTGTTCGCCTCACTGAGCGTGGCCGAGCACCTGACCATCGCCCAGCGCCGCGGCACCACCCCCACCACGACTGCAGCGTGGACCCGCGACCGAGTCCTGGACCTCCTGCCCCACCTGACCACCCGGCTGCGGCACCGCGGCGCGCACCTGTCCGGCGGCGAACAACAAATGCTGGCCATCGCCCGGGCCCTGCTCACCCAACCGGCGCTGCTGCTGCTGGACGAACCCACCGAAGGACTGGCCCCCGCGATCGCCGCGCAGATCAGCGACACCATCACCGCCCTCGCCGGCGACGGCATCGGCGTACTGCTCGCCACCCCACAACCCGACCTCGCCGGAACGGTCGCCGACCACACCAGCGTGCTGACCGCCGGACGGGTCACCGCCCACCTCGACGCCGCGACCATCCGCGCCGCGCCCGACCGGCTCCGCGTGGCACTCACCCCCGGCGCCCCCGCCGGCAGCTCCGCAGGGGCGGCCGGTGCAGCACCCTCGACCATCGGTCGGCCGGTCCGGCCCGCCGTCCGGGTCGACACGCTCCCAGATCCATCCACCGCAACCACCGCAACCACCCCGACAGGAGGAACCTCGTGAGCAGCACCAGCACCCGCGTCACCGGCGGCGTCGAGGACCGCGCCACCTACGCGCTGAGCAACGGCTCGGACCACGCGACCGACCGGCTCGTCGCTCTGGATCACTTCCTCGACCCGGTCACCACCAGCGTCCTGGACCGACTGCGTGTCCAGCCCGGCGACCGGTGCCTGGAAATCGGCCCCGGGAGCGGCTCGATCGCGTGGGACCTGGCCGGTCGGGTCGGCCCGACCGGCGAGGTCGTCGCGGTCGACCTGGACCCCAGCCGGCTCACCCCGGCCGGCAACCTCCACATCTACCGGCACGACATCCGCGACGGGCTCCCGGTCGGCGGGCCATACAACGTCATCCACGCCCGGCTCGTGCTGGTGCACCTGCCCGAACGCCGCCAGGTCCTGCGCATGCTCGCCGACGCCCTCGCCCCAGGCGGATGGCTGGTGATCGGCGACTTCGGTGACACCACCATGCCCGTCTACACCAGCCCCAGCGCCAGCGACACCGACCTGTACACGCGCGTCGTCCAGGGGGTGCAACGTGTCCTGGAAGGTCACGGCGTGGACATGGCATGGGCCGATGACACCCACGCCGCCATGCGCGACGCCGGCCTGCGCAACGTCGACGTCGTCGAACACGCCGAAAGCTGGACCGGCGGCAGCACCGGCATCCGCATGCACCAGGCGAACACCCGGCAAACGCAGGACGAGCTCCTCCAGCACGGCATCACCGCCGCCGACCTGGACCGCTTCCGGGAACTCATGGAACACCCGGACTTCGCCGCCCGCTCCTACCGGTTCGTGTGCACCCGCGGGCAACGACCGCCCCTGTAGGACGTCCACCCGCCGGCCCCGTCACCGCGCAACTCGCACGTGGGGTGACTCGACAAGGGGCGGCCCTGGAGCCGGTGCGCCGCCGTTGCCGTCCCCCGTTGGCGGCGGCGCACCGCCGACCCCACCCCGCCCGGCCCGCGACGCCGGGACCTGATCCACCCACTACCCGCTGACGTCTTCGGGCTGCCACACCGAGGCCGGCGCACATTCCAGGACGGAAGGTGTCGTGACGCACCGCTCAGCCACTCCCGGCGGCCGGCCGCCTCGCCGGGCACAGCGATGACCGCGCTGCCAGCCGGCGTGCGCCAGGCGGCGCCGGCCGATGCCAGCACCGTCGGTGATGTGCTTGCGGGAGCGTTCGCCGGCACCAGCGTGGCGACGCTGCTCGTCGGCGACCGCAACGTGCGCCGGGCGGCGCTGCGCCGTGCGTTCACCGTGCTTGCGGCGTGGGCGGTCGCGCACGCTCCGTGTACCTGCGCCTCGACGGAGCCGCTGCGGCGATCTGGCTGCCCGGCCACAGCGGCCCGCAGCGCGACCCGCTCGCCCTGCCCGACAACGGCACGCCCAGCATCGATGGCGGTTGCGCTCCCTTCCCGACTTCGCCGGCATCCAGGACATGGCACCGGCCGACACCACGGACCCGGTGAGGTGACGATGACCGGCGACGACACACGACGAAGCGAGGAACTGCGGCGGCTACGCGCCGCGGTCCTCGCCATCCTGCCCGGGCCGGATCAGCCGCCCGTGTCGACCACGGACCTCGGTGCCGCGTTGCAGCTCGCCGCGTATGAACGCAGCGTCCGGCTGTGGCCGGTCCTCGACCAGCTGGCCAGGGACGGTGTGGTGGAACGCGTCACCCGCGATGGGCTCAACGTCCGCTTCTGGAGGCATGCCACCCCCGGCGCCCCAACGGCGCAGCAACCACCGGGGGAACACGCATGAGCTCACCACCGACGCTCCGCGTCCGACCCCTCGCCGACGTCCGCCGCCCGGGACCGCCGCGCACGCCCACCCGCCCGTGCGATGTCTCCTGCTCGCCGGCGCGGTGGGACGAGCACCTCGGTATCTGGCTGCACCTGGGCACCGCGACGCCGTGCACACGACGACCAGCCTCTCCCGACCTGAGCAAGGGCTGGACCTGAACGACCGCACCCAGACAGCACGCTGCAGCCCCACCACGACACGGCGGGCAACCGCACACCCCGTCGTCCTGCCCAGACCACGTCCCAGTCCGGAGGCGAACCCATGCCGACCATGTCCACCACCGGCGCCACCGTTGTCCGCGACGCCGTCAGCCGAGCAGTCACCCCGATCGCGCCGCTGTCCCTGCTGCACGGCATGCCGATCCGCCGGCCGGCAGCAGCGCCGGGAACGCCGCTGTACAGCATCCGGCTCGGCGCAGCGGTCCAGTTCCGCCCCGCCGAACGCGGCTGGCGCGCCGACTGCCCGGCCTGTGGCCAGGTGAACGCCTTGGACGACCTGGATCTGCAAACCGCCCTGGACACCATGCCTGCCGTGACCGGGCCGGACATCAGCACCGAACCGGCGGTGTTCCTCGCGGCCTGGCAGGCCGCGGTGTGGCGGTGGGTGCGCGGCGGTCGCCGGGCCGCGGTCGCCGCAGTACTGGCCGGCATGGCCGACGGCGACGGCCGCGTCACCCTCGACACGGCAGCGGTCCGCATCCTCGCCCTGCGATGCAACGCCCGCACTCCAGCGTTGGCGATCCTGGTCCGGGGCCTCATCAGCGCCGGGCTGCTGCATGGGGGCGAACCTGTCCCGCGGGTGGACTGGTGGGGCATCAGCACCCTGCGGTTCCCGGCCCCCGCCACACCGACAGACACCCCCGCCGCCGGGACCTGCACCTGCGCCGGCATCGATGGCTCGCAGCTTGTGGCGGCTGCCGCAGCTCGGTGATCCCTTCTGGTACCTGACCACGCTCACTGACACCACTTCGGAGGAGGTTCGCATGGCTGCTGCAGACGCTGCCGGACCAGCAACCGGCACGGACCGCCCTGCGGAACCGGTGAAGCCGGGCCGCTGGCGGACGCCCGAGGTGCGCGCTGCCATGGTCCGCCGGTACGTCGACCGGCGGCAGTCGATGCGGAAGATCGCCGCCGCCCTGGGCTGTGTCCACGGCACCGTGAACATCTGCAGCACCGTGAACAAGGTCCTCACCGAGGAGGGCGTGCAGCAACGCGGTCGTGGCGGGTCGACCGGCAGGCGAGGAGCGCCGTCGTCCCCGACCTGGGCAACGGCGCGCACCCGCCGCCGGCGGTCGGGCACTGATCCAGCACCGCCATCGCGGTCGGATCGCCGCCGTACGCGATCCGCCGTCGGCGACGCAGGGGCCGTGTCGTGACCGCCCGGGACAGGGCGCTGGCGGGTCCCGAACGGGCTCCCGCTGCCGGCGGTCGCCAGCGCGTGGCGTGCGGGGTTGCGTGATCTGGCCGGCCGGTGGCCGATCAACGGTCTGCCGCGCTACACCGACCGGGAACGGCGGGCACTGCAGGCGTGGGGACGCCAGTTCGAACCGGTCGATGCTTCGCCCGCTGCCCGCGAGGCGGCGGACGAGGCGATGCTGCAGTCGTTGGCGCCCCTGCTGGATCCGTTGCTGAGCAGGACGGTGCCACCGCTCGGACTCGACCGCGCGCACTTCCTGGGCATCGCCCGGCGGGTCCGGGCGGAGCAGGCGGCACGGCGTCGACGCCGCGCCCACCGCTGCCGTAGCACCATCGCCGCCCTCGTCGTGGCCGGTGTCACTGCCGCGACCGGCCAGCCGCTGTCCGGGGGCGCGACGCTGCTCGGACTGATGCCGCCGGCCCGGATCGCAGTGTGGCATCCAGGCGCCGATAGCGGACGGCGGATGGGCGACACGGCCGATGACGGTCCTGACGGGCGGGCGTCATGAACGCCGCACTGCAGGTCGTGTCGGTGTTACCTGGCCCGTTCGGGGCGCTGGCCTGCGCGGAGAGCATCCGCGACCAGCTGCCGCGTACGCGGTTCGTCACCAGGTGGCTCGCCCCGGACGTCACCTCGACCAATCAGCTGATCCTGGACGTGGCACTGCTGATCCAGAACGTGGTCGAGCACGGCGGCACGGCGGACATGCTCGACGACCGCACCGGTGTCGCAGTGTGGCATCCCACCACCCGGCCGCTGCCGGAGCTGGCGTCGCTGCGCCGTTCCAGCGTCGACGGCGGCTACGCCGAACGATGGGCGACGCTCGAACACATCCTGCACAGCGCCATCCCGGCGGCAGCACCAACCGGCGGCCAGCTGCTGCTCCTGTTCGCGGTCGCCGCCGGTTCCGGCCGTGACGGTATCGCGCGGGCTGAAGCGTTGCTCGGTGCCCGCCGTCTCGTCCTGGACGCCGCCGAGGGGCCTGCGGCCACCGTGGCGTTCGGTGCGGCCGGCCGGTGGCTCCTGAGCCGGCACGGCTGGACCGCAACCGGCTGCGGGCGGCTCCCGGACGGCACACCGTGGTGGCCGATGTACCGACCCCCGCACCCCACCCCTACGAACGTGGGAGGCGTCGGATGAGCCGGCGAACATCCCGAGCTGCGGCATCCGGTCCGCGTGCCGCGACCGACGCCTCCGGCCAGGCCGACGCGGCACGCCCGCCGGGGCCGGTCACGAGCACGCAGCGGGGCTTCTGGCCGTGCCGGCGACTCCCGGCGCTGCTGACCGTGCTGCTGCTGACCACGTCGGTCGGGGCATCGAGAGGTTGCCCCGGACCGGCCCCCGCGGTCCGTCCGGCGCAGGCCGAACCCGTCGTTCGCCCGGACACTGTCGTGCGGGACCCGCGTGCCTGGCTGCTGTTGCTCGCTGGACGGCTCGAACTGATCGCGGCCGGTGACGCCGACGCTGGTGGGGTTGGCTCGGGTAGCTGCCTGCACGTGCAGCGGCGGGTCCCGGCCGGACATGGCACGCTCGTCGTGGACTCTCTGCGCTGGATCACGCCGGACGGTGGCGGCGTCGTCGCGCAGACACAGGCGACGGTGCCGGCCGGGCCAGGCGACAGCGCGACGTCCGACACGCTGACCGACGAACTTCCGGGCCGGTGGCCGGCCCCGGTGGTGAGCTACTACGGGTCGGGTGCGCTGGTCTCCCCGGTCGGCGATCCGGTGCCGGCCGACGCCCGCCTCCTGGCGGACCGAATCGCCGCGCGCACCGGCGCCATGTTGTCTTCGGATGCGCAGGACGCGCGGGACGCGTTGGTCGTGGCGGTCCTGGCCGATCTGATCGCCGTCCGCTACCTGGATCTGCCACAGCGGGCCGCGGTGTTGCGGGTTCTGGCCGGTCTGGCGACGCTCACCGCGGCCGACACCGACGTTGCTGGTCGTGGCGGCGCTGTGGCGTTTCACGTCGCAGCAGGCACCGTCCCAGCGACAGTCGTTGTCGACGCCGCCACCGGGCGGCTGCTGCGCTACCAGACCGGCACCGGCGAAAACCAGATGGTGATCCGGTTCTCCACGAATCGCTGCGACTGCCCACGGCCGCAACCACGATGGTCGACGTCCCTGTGGTTCCAGCCGCCGGTCTTCATCCAGCCCGCCGACACCACCGTTGGCGCCAGACCGGCCGACACCGCGATGCCTAACCGGCGGCCACCGCGGCCGCAGTGCCCGGCAGGCAGCCCGCGCGTCATGTTCCCGCCCGTCACGACGCCAGCCACGACGGAGGCGGCCCGGTGAGCACCATGCTGCGCGCATCTGCGGGTCTCGACCGGGTCGACGAGGCCCTGCTGGGCAGCATGCTCGGCGCGTCTGCCGGTCTGCTGCACCGCGACGGCACGACCGACCTGGACCGGGCACACGGCGGCAGCGTCACCCGCCGCTACCGGCTCAGCGATGGCGGCACCGTCATGTTCAAACGCAGCCCCGTCTCCCGCCCGGGGGACGGTGCCGCCGCCGGCGCCGACGAAGCAGCCGTCCTCGCCGCGATCGGCAGTACCGGCCTACCGGTAGGTCGTGTCCTCGCCTCGGCACGCGTCGGCGGCTGGGCCGGGATGCTGCTGGACGATCTCGGACCGGCCGGCGCCATGCGGTCGGTCACCGTGGATGACACCGTCACCCTCGCTGCATGGGTGCACCGGACCGAGGTGCAGGTCCCGGCACCGGACCTGCCGGTGATCGACAGCAGGTCCCTGGCCGACCTGGTGCACCGGCAGATCCCGGAGCTGTTGGCGCGGCAGTCCACGACGCCCGGCGTCGCCGCCGAGATGATCCTCGACGTCCTGTCCGCGGTGCGGCGGGTCGCTGACCTGCGCTGCGGCAGCGCTGACCGGCAGCCGCGCGGCCTGTGCCACGGGCAGCTGCACCCTTCCCGCATCCACCGCGCCGCCGGCGGGTGGGCGGTGCTGGGCTGGTCCCGCGCCTATCACGGCCCGGTCCTGCTCGACCTCGCCGCCCTGCACCACGCCAGCCCTACCAGTGGTGACTGGGCCACGGTCCTGCGGGACTACGTCAGCAGCGGCGGCAGCGACACCGTCCACGACAGCTGCGACGGCCTGGACAGCGGGCAGTGGGCGCTGGGCTGGCATCACCTCCGCCACGTCGCCGTCACCCTCGCCGACCTCGACACCGTGGGTGCGCCGCTCACCCCAGCAGCCGCGGTCCAGGTCCTGAGCAGACTGCGGCAGGCCCAGCTATGCCTCACCTGACCCGCCAGAGCCGCGCAGCGCCGCAGAACTGACCTGACAACCCCCTTTCTCACCACGATCCGTGATGCACGAGGAGTACCCGACAGCATGTCCGACCATCTCCGGTACCACCGCAGGACCCTGCAGACGCCGGTTCACCACTTCATCCACCCCGACACCGGCCGGCGAATCGCCGTGATCGGCACGATGCACATGGGGGAACCCGGCTACTTCGCCGGGCTGCGCACCGTCATCGCCGGGTTGGAGGACGACGGCGCGGTCGTGCAGTGCGAGGCATCGTCGCTGCTGCTCCCCGACGAGCAGACCAAGCAGACGCTGACCGACGACGAACGCACCGTCCTCGACATGCGCAACCGCAGGACGGAACTGGAACTGCGGCGGGTCACCGAGCTGGGCTGGGTCCGGCAGCTCGACGCGCTGGGCTACCCGGACCGCTGGCAGAAAGTCGACCTCGGCATCGTGGAGATCATCCGCCGCGTCGGGGCGGAGACGATGCTGCGCAGCGAGGTGCGCGCGATCAAGATGTTCGACCGGCCCGACAACGATCCGCGCAGCATCGAACGGTTCCGGCTCACGCTGCGTTTCATGTTTATTGGGTTCCGGGTCACCGTCTGGAGCAGCGCACGACGCGCCGCCCGGCCCGGCACACCCGCCACCGGCATCGACGCCGTGCTGATCGACCAGCGCGACGCGCTCGCCCTGGAAGCCCTGTGGGGCACCGAGCAGGACACCGTGCTGATCTGGGGCTGCGCCCACCTGCCCGGCCTCGAGGCGGGCATCACCAGGCGCGGATTCGTCCGGGACGGCGCGACCCAGTGGCACACCGCCGCCGTCCTGCCCACCGTGCGCAGCATCCTGTCGCGGCTCAGACCCGGATCCGCGGGTAGCGGAGGCGTGAGCCAAATATCGCTGATAGCCGATGTGTTGTTGTGGTGTTGGGCGGGTGGGGCATGCCGGTG
>NZ_JBFAZW010000050.1:0-75088 GCF_040682015.1 Dactylosporangium sp. NPDC051485 | reverse complement strand
GCCGCCCGCGCCCTGGCCGGGACGGCCTCGGTGGCGCTGGTGCTGCCGCTGGGCGAGGGCGACGAGGCGCTGGCCGCCGGCGTGCGCGCGGTCGCGGAGGGCGCGCTGCTGGGCGCCTACCGCTTCGCCGGGTACAAGACCAAGCCCTCTGCGCGCCGCGACCCGGTGCGCAAGGTGCTCGTCCACGTGCCCAGCGCCGGTGGCAAGGCGGCCAAGGCGGCGCTCAAGCGCTCCGGCGTGCTCGGCGCGGTGGTGGCCCGCACCCGCGACTGGATCAACATGGCGCCGAACGAGCTGCGCCCGCCCGCGTTCGCCGAGCAGGCCGCCGCCGCGGCGCGGGAGGCCTCGCTCGACGTGACCGTGCTGGACGAGAAGGCCCTGGCCAAGCAGGGGTACGGCGGCATCCTCGCCGTCGGCCTGGGCTCGGCCGCGGCGCCGCGCCTGGTGCGCATCGCCTACGAGCCGGCCGGGGCCACCCGGCGCGTCGCCCTCGTCGGCAAGGGCATCACGTTCGACACCGGCGGCGTGTCGATCAAGCCGACGGCCGGCATGTGGGAGATGAAGTCCGACATGTCGGGTGCCGCCGCCGTGGTCGCCACCATGCTCGCGGTCGCGCAGCTCAAGCCCAAGGTGGCGGTGGTCGCCTACGCGCCGATGGCCGAGAACATGGTCTCCGGCAGCGCGTACCGGCCCGGCGACGTCGTGCGGATGTACAGCGGCGCCCAGGTCGAGGTGCTCAACACCGACGCCGAGGGCCGGATGATCCTCGGCGACGCGATCGCCCGGGCCTGCGAGGACGACCCGGACTACCTGTTCGAGGTCTCCACGCTGACCGGCGGGCAGGTGATCGCGCTGGGCAAGCGCATCGCCGGCGTGATGGGCACGCCGGAGCTGTGCGAGCGGGTGCGCGACGCGGGCGACCGGGCCGGCGAGCCCGCGTGGCCGATGCCGCTGCCCGAGGACGTGCGCAAGGGCATGGACTCCGACGTGGCGGATATCTCACAGGTCAACTCCGGCATGGACCGGGCCGGGCACATGCTGCAGGGCGGCGTGTTCCTGTCCGAGTTCGTCACCGAGGGCGTGCAGTGGGCCCACATCGACATCGCGGGCCCCAGCTACCACACCGGTGAGCCCTTCGGCTACTGGGCCAAGGGCGGGACCGGCGTGCCGGTGCGGACCCTCTACGAGCTGATCGAGGAGATCGCCGCGGAGTAGGTGCCGCGTCAGCTCTTCTTGTTCCGGGCGTTGTAGTCGCGCCAGCGCTTCGGATAGCCGACCAGCGCGATGTCGTAGATGGGCATGCTCAGGCGGTGCGCGAACTGGCGCGCCGCCTGGGGGCCCTCCATCCGCCGGCGGGTCCATTCACCGTCGTGCGCGATGAGGAGCAGTGTCGTCTCCGTCACGGTTGTGCGGGGCTCGATGAAGCCCTCGACGCCGCGCCGGGAGCGCACGAACTCCTCGAGATAGGCCAGGTCTTCGCGGCTCGCGGCACGGCCGCCGGCGGCCGGCCTGCGTCGGAACCACGCCACGTCGCGCTCCTCCCCCTCGATACGACTGAGTCAGGGTACGACGATCGGACACATCGCAGGACCCCCACTAAGGGCACCTACCGTCGCAAGCGTGCAGCGCAAGTGACAAGATGGCCAAGGATCGGAAGGTCGAACCTGTGGGGTCCGGCCGCCCGGTCATGCGAAGGGCGAACCCCGCATTCGCACCGTCACGAGCCGGCAGGCCCGTGGATCACCTGGGAGAATTCGTGAGCGACCCACACGCCAACTCCTTCGACGTCCTGATCCTGGGCGGAGGCAGCGGCGGCTACGCGGCCGCGTTCCGCGCCACCCAGCTCGGCCTGTCCGTGGCCCTGGTGGAGAAGGACAAGCTCGGCGGCACGTGCCTGCACCGCGGTTGCATCCCGACCAAGGCGCTGCTGCACGCCGGCGAGGTCGCCGACGCGGCCCGAGAGGCCGACCAGTTCGGCATCCAGGCATCGTTCAACGGCGTCGACATGAAGGCCGTCAACGCCTACAAGGACGGCGTGGTCAGCAAGCTCTACAAGGGCCTGCAGGGACTGGCCAAGGCGCGCAAGGTGACGCTCATCGAGGGCGAGGGGCGCCTGGTCGCGCCGGACGCCGTCGAGGTCGCCGGGACGCGGTACACCGCGAAGAACATCGTGCTGGCCACCGGGTCGTATTCCAAGACCCTGCCCGGCCTGGTCGTGGACGGCGAGCGGGTCATCACCAGCGAGCACGCGCTGACCCTGGACCACGTGCCCGCCTCCGCGGTCGTCCTCGGCGGCGGCGTGATCGGCTGCGAGTTCGCCAGCGCCTGGAAGTCCTTCGGCGTCGACGTCACCATCGTCGAGGCCCTCCCGCGGCTGCTCGCGGTCGAGGACGAGGCCAGCTCGAAGGCGCTGGAGCGGGCCTTCCGCAAGCGGGGCATCAAGTTCAAGGTGGGCCGGCCGTTCGAGGGCGTGCAGCGCTCCGACGGCGGCGTGACGGTCACGATCCAGGGCGGCGAGACGATCGAGGCCGAGCTGCTGCTCGTGGCCGTCGGGCGCGGGCCGACCACCGCCGGCCTCGGGTACGAGGAGCAGGGCGTGAAGATGGAGCGCGGGTTCGTCCTCACCGACGAGCGGCTGCGCACCTCGGTGCCGGGCATCTACGCGGTGGGCGACATCGTGCCCGGCGTGCAGCTGGCGCACCGGGGCTTCCAGCAGGGCATCTTCGTGGCCGAGGAGATCGCCGGGCAGCAGCCGCAGGTGTTCGACGAGTCCGGCATCCCACGGGTCACCTACTCCGAGCCGGAGGTCGCCTCGGTCGGGCTCAACGAGTCCAAGGCCCGCGAGGTGCACGGCGACGACAAGATCGAGACGTTGCAGTACGACCTCACCGGCAACGGCAAGAGCCAGATCCTCAAGACCGCGGGCTTCGTGAAGCTGGTCCGGGTCAAGGACGGGCCGGTCGTCGGCGTCCACATGGTGGGCGCGCGGGTGAGCGAACTGATCGGCGAGGCCCAACTGATCTACAACTGGGAAGCGTTCCCGGCCGACGTCGCACCGCTGGTGCACATGCACCCCACGCAGAACGAGGCTCTCGGCGAGGCGCACCTGGCGCTGGCCGGCAAGCCGCTGCACGTCCACTGAGTCAACTGGCAACCGACCGCCACCACGAGCACAGTACGAGGAGTCGTTTCACATGCCGGTATCGGTCACCATGCCCCGGTTGGGCGAGAGCGTCACCGAGGGCACCGTCACCCGCTGGTTGAAGCAGGAGGGCGAGCACGTCGAGGCCGACGAGCCGCTGCTCGAGGTCTCGACCGACAAGGTCGACACCGAGATCCCGTCCCCGGCGGCCGGCGTGCTGACGCGCATCGTCGTGCAGGAGGACGAGACCGCCGAGGTCGGCGCCGAGCTCGCCGTCATCGGCGACGGCTCGGAGGGCGGGGCCGCGCCCGCCGCGCCCGCGGCGGAGCCCGAGGCGGTGCAGCCCGCGGCCGCCCCCGCCGAAGCGGTGCGGGAGGAGCCGGTCGCCGCCGCGGCGCCCCAGGCCGAGGCCGGGGCCGCCGAGGGCACCGCGGTGAAGATGCCCGCGCTCGGCGAGAGCGTCACCGAGGGCACCGTCACCCGCTGGCTCAAGCAGGTCGGCGACAGCGTCGAGGCCGACGAGCCGCTGCTGGAGGTCTCCACCGACAAGGTCGACACCGAGATCCCGTCGCCGGTCGCCGGCACGCTGCTGGAGATCAAGGTCGCCGAGGACGAGACGGTGGAGGTCGGCGCGGAGCTCGCCGTCATCGGCGCGGCCGGCGCCAAGGCCGCCCCGAAGCCCCCGGCCGAGCCGAAGCCGGAGCCCAAGGCGGAGCCCAAGCCCGAGCCGAAGCCGGCCCCGCAGCCCGAGCCCAAGGCCGCCCCGGCCCCGCAGCCCGAGCCGCAGCCCGCGGCCGCCGCCCCGGTGCACGCCGGCCCGGCGACCAACGTCACCGTGTCGGGCAACGGCAAGGTCGAGGAGGACGCCGGGTACGTCACGCCGCTGGTGCGCAAGCTCGCCGCCGAGCACGGGGTGCGCCTGTCGTCGCTGACCGGCACCGGCGTCGGCGGCCGGATCCGCAAGCAGGACGTGCTCGACGCGGCCGCCAAGGCCAAGGAGGCCGCCGCCCAGCCGGCGCCCGCCGCCGCCCCGGCCGCCGTCTCCGCGAGCGCCACCACCCAGGCCGCCCCGAAGGCGGCGCCGAGCCCGCTGCGCGGCCAGACCCAGAAGCTGACCCGCATGCGGGCGCTCATCGCGCGCCGCATGGTCGAGTCGCTGCAGACCTCGGCCCAGCTCACCACGGTCGTCGAGGTCGACGTCACCAGGGTGGCCAAGCTGCGGGACAAGGCCAAGGCCCAGTTCCAGGCCACGCACGGGGTGAAGCTGTCCTTCCTGCCGTTCTTCGCCCTCGCGGCGGTCGAGGCGCTGCGGGTGCACCCCGCGGTCAACTCCTCGATCGACCTGGAGGCGGGCACCGTCACGTACCACGACGCCGAGCACCTCGGCATGGCCGTGGACAGCGACAAGGGCCTCATCGTCCCGGTCATCAAGAACGCCGGCGACCTCAACCTGGCCGGCCTGGCCAAGCGCATCGCCGACGTGGCCGAGCGGACCCGCAGCAACAAGCTCAGCCCGGACGACATCGCCGGCGGCACCTTCACGCTGACCAACACCGGCAGCCGGGGCGCGCTGTTCGACACGCCGATCATCAACCAGCCGCAGGTGGCCATCCTGGGCACCGGTGCCGTGGTCAAGCGGGCCGTCGTGGTGAGCGACCCGGAGCTGGGCGAGATCATCGCGCCGCGGTCGATGGTGTACCTGGCCCTGTCCTACGACCACCGCATCGTCGACGGCGCCGACGCCGCCCGCTTCCTCACCACCGTGAAGGAGCGGCTGGAGGCCGGCAACTTCGAGGCCGACCTCGGCCTCTGAGCCGTCCGAGCACCACTTACGAGGGGGCGTCCCGTGATGGGGCGCCCCCTCGGGGCAAGATGACCATATGCAGATCCTCATCGCGGGGGCGTCCGGGTTTCTCGGGCGGCACCTCGTCTCGCGTCTGCGAAACGCCGGGCACGACGTGACCCCGCTGGTGCGCCGGCCACCCCGCCCGGGTGAGGTGCGGTGGGACCCGGCCGCCGGGATGCTCGACACCACCACGGTCGCCGCCGCCGACGCGGTGATCAACCTGGCCGGGGCGGGCGTCGCCGACAAGCGCTGGACCGGGCAGTACAAGCAGGTGCTGCTCGACAGCCGCGTGGACACCACCCACACCATCGCGCGGGCCATCGCCGCCGCGCCCCGCAAGCCGCGGGTCCTGCTCAACTCCTCCGCCGTGGGCTACTACGGCGACACCGGCGAGCGCGCGGTCGACGAGTCCGCCCCCGCGGGCGAGGGCTTCCTGGCCGACCTGTGCAAGGTGTGGGAGGCGGCCACCGGCCCGGCCGAGGACGCCGGCACGCGGGTCGTGCTGCTGCGCACCGGCTTCCCGCTGGACAAGGAGGGCGGGCTGCTCAAGCCGCTCTACCTGCAGTTCAGGCTGTTCGCGGGCGGGCCGATGGGCAATGGGAGGCAGTACCTCCCGTGGATCTCGCTGCCCGACTGGCTCGACGCCGTCGGGTTCCTGCTCGAGCGCGACGTCAGCGGGCCGGTCAACGTCACCGGGCCCGAACCCGTCACCAACGCCGCGTTCTCCGCCGCGCTGGGCCGGGTCATGCACCGGCCGAGCCTGCTGCCGGTGCCCGGGTTCGCGCTGCGGGCCGCGGTCGGCGAGTTCGGCGGGGAGGCCCTCGCCAGCCAGCGGGTGCTGCCGGGGGTGCTGGTGCGCGAGGGGTTCGCGTTCGCGCACCGGACCGTCGAGGAGGCCCTGCAGCAGGCGGTGTCGCCGATCCCCCAGTAGTTCGCGCCGCTCTGGCGCAGCCCGTGGGGTGATGAGCACGTGTCGCTCAGCGTCATGCCGGATGGCGACCCGGCGGGCGGGCGCCGCATCAGCCGTGGGGAGGCCCACGACGCGGCACTCCAGGACGGCCGCCAGGCGCCGATTCCCGCCTTCCCGAGCCGGCCCCTGCGCACGGTGGGTGTGAGCTGGACGCAGGATCCCACGTATGCCTCACGGGGATAGGCTGCGATGGTGACCAGCGTGGTGGGTATGCGAATCGTCCGGGCCGGGCTCCTCGACTACGAGACGGCGCTCGCCGAGCAGCGGCGCATCCATGCCGAGGTGGCCGACGGGACGGCGCCCGACACGGTGCTGCTGCTGGAGCACCCGAGCGTGTACACGGCGGGCAAGCGCACCGAGCCCGCGGACCGGCCCTTCGACGGCACGCCGGTGATCGACGTCGACCGGGGCGGGAAGATCACCTGGCACGGGCCGGGGCAGCTGGTCGGCTACCCCATCGTGAAGCTGGCCGACCCCGTGGACGTGGTCGCCTACGTCCGGCGGATGGAGCAGATGCTCATCGACGTGTGCGCCGACTTCGGCCTGGCCACGGTCCGGGTCGAGGGCCGCAGCGGGGTATGGGTGGCCGGGGACGAGCGGGGGCCCGACCGCAAGGTGGCGGCCATCGGGATCCGGGTGGCCCGCGGGGTGACGCTGCACGGGTTCGCCCTCAACGCGGACTGTGACCTGTCGCGGTACGACATCTTCGTGCCCTGCGGCATCCGCGACGCGGGCGTGACGTCGCTGTCGAAGGAGCTCGGCCGGGACGTGACCGTCGAGGAGGTCCTGCCGGTCGCCGAGCGCCACCTCAAGACGCTGTGCTGATCCTGTCGCGGACGACCGGGATGGGCTCGGGGTCCACGTCGTCGATGCGGATCGTCCAAACGCGCGGGACGTGACGTCAATCGCGTTCCCAGTCCTCGGGCACCTCCCCGGCGTAGTCTTCGAATCGTGACCGCCGTTGTTCCCGAAGGTCGTCGTCTGCTGCGCATCGAAGCGCGTAACGCGGAGACGCCGATTGAGCGCAAACCGCCGTGGATCAAGGTCTCGGCCAAGATGGGCCCCGAATACACGCATCTGCGGGGGCTCGTCCAGCGCGAAGGCCTGCACACGGTCTGCCAGGAAGCCGGCTGTCCCAACATCTACGAGTGTTGGGAGGATCGCGAGGCGACCTTCCTCATCGGCGGCGACCAGTGCACCCGCCGCTGCGACTTCTGCCAGATCGACACCGGCAAGCCGGCCGAGTTCGACGCGGACGAGCCGCGCCGGGTGGCCGAGTCGGTGGCGACGATGGGGCTGAAGTACGCGACGGTGACCGGCGTGGCCCGCGACGACCTGCCCGACGGCGGGGCCTGGCTCTACGCCGAGACGGTGCGGCAGATCCACGCGCTGGTCGAGGGGTGCGGGGTCGAGCTGCTCATCCCGGACTTCAACGGGGAGGGCGAGCAGCTCGGCGAGGTGTTCGCGGCGCGCCCCGAGGTGCTCGCCCACAACGTGGAGACGGTGCCGCGGATCTTCAAGCGGATCCGGCCGGCGTTTCGCTACGAGCGCTCCCTCGGCGTGCTGACCTCCGCCCGCGAGGCCGGGCTGGTCACCAAGTCCAACCTGATCCTCGGCATGGGCGAGGAGCGGGCCGAGGTGTCTCAGGCGCTCAAGGACCTCTACGAGGCCGGGTGCGAGCTGGTGACGATCACGCAGTACCTCCGCCCGACGCCGCGCCACCACCCCGTCGAGCGCTGGGTGAAGCCCGAGGAGTTCGTCGAGCTGCGCGAGGAGGCCGAGGAGATCGGCTTCTCCGGCGTGCTGAGCGGGCCGCTGGTGCGCTCCTCCTACCGGGCCGGCCGGCTCTACCGCCAGGCGCTGGACAACCGGGCTCTCAACGCGTGACGTCTCCCCTCTAGACTCGCAGGTATGGCAAAGGCCCAGGAGCCGGAGAAGGTCTCCTTCTTCACTCGGCTCAAGCAGATCGGCATGGTGTTCTCGTTCACCGCGAAGCGCGACAAGGCGTTCGTCCCGCTGGTAGCGGCGGTCGTCCTCGTGCCGCTGATCGTGGTGGGCGTGCTCATCGGGCTGGGCCTGTCGTGGATCTGGGCGCCGTTGGGCGTTCTGCTCGCGCTGCTCGGCACCGTCATCGTGCTCAACCTGCGCTCGCAGAAGGCCATGATGAAGGAGGCCGAGGGGCAGCCCGGGGCCGCGGCGTCGATCATCGAGAACATGCGCGGCGACTGGCGGGTCAGCCCGGCGATCGCGTCCACGACGCAGTTCGACATGGTCCACCTGGTCATCGGCCGCCCCGGCGTGATCCTGATCGGCGAGGGCAATACGAGCCGGGTCAAGGGGCTCATGAGCCAGGAGCGGCGGCGGCTGGTCAAGGTGATCGGCAACGCCGAGCTGCGCGACTACATCATCGGCAACGAAGAGGGCCAGATCCCGCTGGCCAAGCTGCGCAACGTGCTCGTCCGGCTGCCCCGCACGATCACGGCCAAGGACGTCAACTCCCTCGACAAGCGGCTCACGGCGCTCTCCGCCCGGCCGCAGATGCCGCGGGGTGCCCTGCCCAAGAACATGAAGCCCCCGAAGGGCCAGTTCAAGGCGATGCGCGGGCGCTGACCCAGGACGCTCAGGCGGCCTGCACAACCGAGCCCGAGGCCCGGTCGTGCAGGCCGCGCTGGTTTGCGTCCATGATCAGGGCGGGGATCAGCGGGAGCATGACGATGGCGCGCAGGAGGGCCCGCGGCACGCCGATCGGGCCGCCGGTGGTGACCGACACACACCGGATGCGCAACAGCCGCATGCCCAGCGTCTGACCGAAGAAGCCCAGGAACAGCCCGTACACGACGACGAAGATCCCCGGCGCGAGCCACGGCTCCTCGGTCGGCTGGGCGAACGCGCCCGCGATGAGGACGCAGCAGATCCAGTCGATGAGCAGGGCGCCGAAGCGGCGGGCGAGCGAGGCTGGCGTGGGTTCCACGACGGGTCAGACTATCGAACGGCCACCGCGGGCCGTTCGGCCGAGTCCGGCCGGCCCGACGGCCCGTCCAACGGCCGCGAAACATAGCGGAAACAGTCGGGACATGCCGGGGCAATCGCACGGTTCTACGGTCGCGACCAACCAGACACCTTCACACTGAAGTGATCACCAGCCTGGCCATCGCCTGCGACCTGGAGGACGAGTTGTTCGCCAATTCTGAAGAGCTGTTGCGTTACGTGAAGAATGAGGGCGTCCGCTTCGTCGACGTTCGCTTCTGCGACCTCCCGGGCGTGATGCAGCACTTCAACTTGCCGGCCGAGGCCTTCGACGAGAAGGTCTTCAGCGAGGGCCTGGCCTTCGACGGCTCCTCGATCCGCGGCTTCCAGGCGATCCACGAGTCGGACATGCTGCTCCTGCCGGACGCGACGTCGGCCTTCATCGACCCGTTCCGGGTGGAGAAGACCCTGGCGCTGAACTTCTTCATCCACGACCCGTTCACCCGCGAGGCCTACTCGCGTGACCCGCGCAACGTGACGAAGAAGGCCGAGGCGTACCTCAAGTCGAGCGGGATCGCCGACACGGCGTACTTCGCCCCCGAGGCGGAGTTCTACATCTTCGACTCGATCCGCCACGAGACGTCGGCGAACCAGGCGTTCTACTACATCGACTCCATCGAGGGCTGGTGGAACTCCGGCAAGGAAGAGCCGGGCGGCAACCGCGGCTACAAGACCGCCTACAAGGGCGGCTACTTCCCGGTCCCGCCGGTCGACCACTACGCCGACCTGCGTGACCAGATCGTGGTGCGGCTCATCGACGCCGGCTTCGAGGTCGAGCGCTCGCACCACGAGGTCGGCACCGCCGGCCAGGCCGAGATCAACTACAAGTTCTCGACCCTGCTGCACGCGGGCGACCAGCTCCAGCTGTTCAAGTACATCGTGAAGAACACCGCGTGGGCCGCCGGCAAGACGGCGACGTTCATGCCGAAGCCGCTCTTCGGCGACAACGGCTCGGGCATGCACACCCACCAGTCGCTGTGGCTGGGCGGCGAGCCGCTGTTCTACGACGAGGCCGGCTACGGCGGCCTGTCGGACACGGCCCGCTGGTACATCGGCGGCCTGCTGCACCACGCGCCGTCGCTGCTCGCCTTCACCAACCCGACCGTGAACTCCTACCGGCGCCTGGTGCCCGGCTACGAGGCCCCGGTCAACCTGGTGTACTCGCAGCGCAACCGCTCGGCCTGCACCCGCATCCCGGTGACGGGCACGAACGCCAAGGCCAAGCGCGTCGAGTTCCGCGTGCCGGACCCGTCGGCCAACGTCTACCTGGCCTTCGCCGCCATGCTGATGGCCGGCCTGGACGGCATCAAGAACAAGATCGAGCCGCCGGCGCCGATCGACAAGGACCTCTACGACCTTCCGCCGGAGGAGGTCGCGAACGTCAAGCAGGTCCCCGGCTCGCTCGACGAGGTGCTCGACAACCTGGAGAGCGACCACGGCTTCCTGCTCGAGGGCAACGTGTTCACGCAGGACCTGGTGGACACCTGGATCTCGTACAAGCGCGCCAACGAGGTCGACCCGGTCCGCCTGCGGCCGACCCCGCACGAGTTCGCCATGTACTACGACGTGTGATCTCTGCCTGAGTCAGGCGGCCCGCTCCGGTCAAGCCGGGGCGGGCCGTTCTGCTGTGCGGCTCCTGTCGGTGCGTCACACCGCCACCACGACGCGGGCGGGCGTCTCAGGCGCCGTCCGAAGGCGCGGCGCGGACGGCGGCGAGCTTCTCAGGCCCCGTCGAAGACGCGCTCGACCGCGGCGCGGGCGCGGCGGGCGATGCGCAGGTACTCGTCCAGAAACTCCTGCGGCTCGGCCCCCTCGCCCAGCACCGACGCGGCGGCGGCCAGGTCCGGGCCCTGCCGCGGCAGCTGGTCGGTGGGGCGGCCACGGACCAGGGTCAGCAGGTTGCGCACCCGCGAGGCCTGCCGCCAGCCGGCCTCCAGCGCGGCCGCGTCGGCCGGGTCGAGCAGGCCGGCGGCGAGGGCCGCCGCGAGCGCCTGCAGCGTCCTCGGGGTGCGCAGGGCGGGCACCTCGTGGCCGTGGCGCAGCTGTAGCAGCTGGACGGTCCACTCCACGTCGGCGAGGCCGCCCCGGCCCAGCTTGGTGTGGGTGGCCGGGTCGGCGCCGCGCGGGAGCCGCTCGCTGTCCACTCGGGCCTTCAGCCGGCGGATCTCGTGGATCTGCTCGCGGGTGAGGCCGCCCCGCGGGTAGCGCGTGGCGTCGGCCAGGGCCAGGAACCGCTCCCCCAGCCCCGGCGAGCCGGCCACCACCCGGGCCCGCAGCAGCGCCTGGGCCTCCCAGACGCTGGACCAGCGGGCGTAGTACTGCCGATAGGCCCCCAGGCTGCGCACCAGCGGCCCCTGCCGGCCCTCCGGGCGCAGGTCGGCGTCGACGCCCAGCGGCGGGTCGGGGGCCGGGCGGGACAGCAGCCGGCGCAGCTCCTCGGCGATGGTGAGGGCGACCCCGCTGGCGGCGTCGTCGGCCATCCCGGGCGGGGTCTCGTAGACGAAGAGCACGTCGGCGTCGGACGGGTAGCTGATCTCCGCCCCGCCGAGGCGGCCCATGCCGACGATCGCGAACTCCAGCGCCGGCGACGGGCCCGCGGTGACGCCGAGCGTGGCGCGCAGGGTGGCGTCGATCACGGCGGAGAGGGCGTCGCCGACCTCGGTGACGTCGAGCAGGCCGAGCAGGTCCGCGCAGGCGATGCGGAAGAGCTCGCGGCGGCGCAGGGCGCGCACCGCGTTGATCGCCGCCTCCGGGTCGTCGTGGCGGGCCGCGGCGGCCGCGAAGCCCTCGGTCAGCACCTCGGCGCTTCGCGGGACCAGCTCCGCGTCCTCCGCCAGCAGCCGCAGCGCCTCGGGGTCGTGGACGAGCAGCTCGGTGACGTACCGCGACAGGGCGAGCAGCCGGGCCAGGCGCAGCGCGACCGGGCCCTCGTCGCGCAGGAGCCGCAGGTACCACGGGGTGTTGCCGACCTTCTCCGACACCTGCCGGTAGGCCAGCAGCCCCCGGTCCGGCTCCGGGGCGTCGGCGAACTCGCTGAGCAGGACCGGCAGCAGCTGGCGCTGGATCGCGGCGGTGCGCGACACGCCGCCGGTGAGCGCCTGGATGTGCCGCAGCGCGCCCGCCGGGTCGGCGAAGCCGAGCACGTCGAGGCGGGCCCGGGCGGCGTCCGGGGTGAGCCGCAGCTGCTCGGTGGGCACCCGGGCCACGGCCTCCAGCAGCGGCCGGTAGAAGAGCTTGGCGTGCAGGCGACGCACCTCGCCGGCGTGGCGGACCCAGTCGGCCCGGAACGACTCGACGGCGTCCCGGGCGGCGTTGGGGCGGTACCCGAGGGCGTGGGCGAGCCAGCGCAGGCCGGCCGGGTCGTCGGGCACGGTGTGGGTGCGGCGCAGGCGCTGCAGCTGCAGCCGGTGCTCGACCACGCGCAGGAATCGGTAGGCGCGCAGCAGGGCCTCGCCGTCGGCCAGGCCGACGTGGCCGCCCTCGATGAGCGCCCGCAGGCCGGCCAGCGTCGACGGGGTGCGCAGCGACTCGTCGGCCCGGCCGTGCACGAGCTGGAGCAGCTGCACCGCGAACTCGATGTCGCGCAGGCCGCCCGGGCCGCGCTTGATCTCGCGGTCGACCTCGGCCCGCGGGATGGCCTCGATGATGCGCCGGCGCATGCCGCGCACCTCGTCGACGGCCTCCGGGCGCTCGGCGGCGGACCAGATGAGCGGACCGAGCTCGGCCAGCCACTGCTCGCCCAGCCCGAGGTCGCCGGCGGCCGGGCGGGCCTTCAGCAGGGCCTGGAACTCCCAGGTCTTGGCCCATTTCTTGTAGTACGCCAGGTGCGAGGCGACGGTGCGCACCAGCGCGCCGCGGCTGCCCTCCGGGCGCAGGGCGGCGTCGACCGGCCAGGCCACGAAGCCGCAGATCTCCATCATGCGGGCGGCCAGGGCGCTGCCGGCCCGCATGGCGGTCTCGGTGTCGGCCTCCCCGACCGGCTCGGCGACGAAGACGACGTCCACGTCGCTGACGTAGTTGAGCTCCCGGCCCCCGCACTTGCCCATCGCGACCACGGCGAGGCGGCAGGCGCCGGAGCCCTGCTCGGCGACGGCGATGTCCAGGGCCGCCTGCAGGGTCGCGTCGGCCAGCTCGGTCAGCCGGCCCATGGTGACCTCGACGTCGGCCGCCGCGGTCAGGTCGGCGGCCACGATGCGCAGCAGCTCCCTGCGGTACCCGCTGCGCAGCAACGGGACCGTGGAGACGTCCCGGGTCGAGTAGCCCGCCGGGCGCTTGTTCTGCTCGCCGAGCAGCTCGTGCCACTCGTCGGGGTTGGCGACGAGCAGGTCGCCGAGGGTGGCCGAGACGCCGAGGACGCCGATGAGGCGGCGGCGCAGCGCCCGGTCGGTCCGCACCGCCGCCAGCACCTCCTCCCCCGCCGCCTCGGCCAGCCGGTGCAGCTGGAAGAGGGCGAGGTCGGGGTCGGCGGCGAAGAACAGCGTGTCGAGCACGGCCGCGGCGTCGTCGTCGGCCGGGCGGCGGTGCACCGGGTCCCACAGCCGCAGCCCGCCGGGGCCGGCGATCGCCTCGGTCCGCTCGTTGTCGGTGAACCCGAAGCGGGCGAGGTGCCCGGGGCCGATCTTCGCGATCGGGTCCATCAGCGCGGCCCGATCAGCGGCAGCGAGCGCAGGCCGCCCCCGCCGGCGTGCGGCGCGCGGCCCAGGGCCACGGCCGCGAACCGCTCGGTGAAGGGCTTCCAGACGTCGAGCACGTCGGGCAGCGCGGCGTCGACCCGCTCCAGCATCTCCACCGGGTCGATGCCGAGGTCGCCGAGGGTGCCGACGTCGTCCATCGCCCACTGCGCGAACATCTCGAGGTCGCACTCGATGTGGAACTGCAGGCCCCAGGCGGCGCTACCGATGCGGAAGGCCTGGACCGGATAGTGCGTCGAGGCGGCCAGCAGGGTCGCGTTCATGGGCAGCTCGACGATCTCGTCGGTGTGCCACTGCAGCACGTCGGGCGCGAAGGGCACCGCGGCGAAGATGGGGTCCTCGTCGGCGACGTCGCGCCGGGCGACCAGCCGGACCCCGATCTCCGGGCCGGAGGCGCTGCGCTCGACGGTGCCGCCGTGCGCGTGGGCCAGCAGTTGCGCGCCGAGGCAGATGGCGAGGGTGGGCACCTTGTGCCGGACCGCCTTGCGCAGCAGCCCGTCGAGCTCGTCGAACCACGGGGAGTCGCGCTCGCCCCGCTCGTCCGGGAAGGCGTCCTGCTCGCCGCCGAGGACCACCAGGGCGGCGTAACCGTCCAGGTCGGCCGGCAGCGGGTCGCCGGCGTGCGGGCGGACGAGCTCCAGCCGCAGGCCGCCGCCGGTGAGCCAGTCGCCGAGGCGGGCCAGGCCGTCGGAAGGGTCGTTCTCCACCACGAGCGCTGTGTTTCCCCTTGGGGCGGCCCCCGCGGTGCTGCCTTCGATCGTCACGCCCCGACAATAACGACCGTGCGACCTCTGGAACCCGGCGACGTCGTCCGGCTCGTGTCCCCTTCCGGCCCGGCGGCGGCGGACCGCGTCGCCCGGGGCGTGCAACTGCTGGAGGGATGGGGGCTGCGGGTCGAGCCGGCGCCGCACGCCCTGGACCGCCGGGGCTATTTCGGCGGTACCGATGATGCCCGCCTCGACGACCTCAACGCCGCGCTCGCCGATCCCCGGGTCAGCGCGGTGGTCTGCACCCGCGGCGGCTACGGCGTCCAGCGGATCGTGGACCGGGTGCGGTGGGGCGCCCCGAAGCCGATCGTCGGCTTCTCCGACATCACCGCGCTGCAGCTGGCGGCCTGGCGGCACGGGCGGTGGACCTCGATCCACGGCCCGGGCGCGGCGTGGCTGGACGCCCGCACGCCGTCGTCCTCGGCCGCGTCCCTGCGGCGCGCGCTGATGACGGCCGACCCGCTGCACGTGCATGGGCTCGCGACAAGCGGCACCGCCCGCGGCGTGCTGCTCGGCGGGAACCTCGCCATGCTGGTGAGCACGCTCGCCACCCCGGACATGCCCGACCTCTCCGGGGCGATCCTGCTGCTCGAGGACGTGGGCGAGGCGACGTACCGGGTCGACCGGATGCTCACCCAGCTGCTGCGTTCGGGGGTCCTCGCCGGGGTGCGCGGGATCGCGCTCGGGCAGTTCACCGACTGCGGCGACGGCGTGGACGACTTGCTGACCGAGCGGCTGGGCGGGCTGGGCGTGCCGATCCTCGCCGGCCTGCCGATCGGGCACGGCGAGGGGCAGGAGACGGTCGTGCTCGGGGCGCCGGCGCTGCTGGACGCCTCGGCCGGGGTGCTTGTCAGCCGCGTCTCAACCGTCGCCTGACGGATGACCGGCGACGCGTTCCGGGGCAGGATGGGGCGATGACTGGCCGGGGCACCTTGCCGGGCAGCACATCGACGTGCGGCTGACGGCCGCGGACGGGTACACCGCGCAGCGCAGCTACTCCCTGGCGTCGGCGACCGGGGTCGAGATCACCGTGCAGCGGGTGGCGGATGGCGAGGTTTCGCCGTACCTGACCGATGTTTTCGACGTATCGCAGCTCATCGAGGTCCGCGGGCCGATCGGCGGCTGGTTCGTGTGGCGGCCGGCCGACCCCGCGCCGGTGACGCTGGTGGCGGGCGGTTCGGGCGTGGTGCCACTCATGGCGATGATCCGGGCGAGAGCCGCGGCCGGGGTCAGGACGCCCTTCAGGCTGATCTACTCGGTCCGCACGCCCGAGGACGTCATCTACGCCGACGAGCTGCGCCGGAGGGCGCGCGACGACGGCGGGCTCGACGTGCAGTACATCTACACCCGCGTGCGCGGCAGCCGGATCGGCGTCGCCGACGTCAACACGCACGCGTGGCCGAAGGACTTCGAGCCCAGCGTGTACGTCTGCGGGCCGACCGGCTTCGTGGAGACCGTCGCGGACATCATGGTGGCGCTCGGCCACGACGCCAGGGGCATCAGGACCGAGCGCTACGGATGAGCGTCACATCATGCCGAGGTAACGCTCCCGCTCGAACGGGGTCACCACCCGGCGGTACTCCTCCCACTCCGTCCGCTTGTTCTTGAGGAAGAAGTCGAAGACGTGCTCGCCGAGGACCTCGGCGACCAGCTCGGAGCCGGCCATGACGTCCAGCGCCTCGGAGAGGTTCTCCGGCAGCGACTCGTAGCCGGCCGCCCGCCGCTCGCCGTCGGTCAGCGCCCACACGTCGTCCTCGGCGCCGGGCGGCAGCTCGTAGCCCTGCTCGATGCCGCGCAGGCCGGCGCCGAGCATGACCGCGTAGGCCAGGTACGGGTTGCAGGCCGAGTCGAGCGAGCGGACCTCGACCCGGGCCGAGTTGGGCTTGCCGTAGGCGGGGACGCGGACCAGCGCGGAGCGGTTGCGGTGACCCCAGCAGACGTAGGCCGGGGACTCGGTGATCCGGTTGGGCAGCGTCTGCGGGAAGAGCCGCTTGTAGGAGTTCACCCACTGGTTGGTGATGGCCGTGTACTCCCGGGCGTGCACCAGCAGGCCGGCGATGAACGCCTGGCCGACCTTGGACAGCTTCATCGGGTCGCTGGCGTCGTGGAACGCGTTGCGCTCGCCCTCGAACAGCGACAGGTGGGTGTGCATGCCGCTGCCCGGCTGCTCGGTGAACGGCTTCGGCATGAAGGTCGCGTGCACGCCGTGCGACAGCGCGACCTCCTTGATGACGTGCCGGAAGGTCATGATGTTGTCGGCCGTGGTCAGCGCGTCGGCGTAGCGCAGGTCGATCTCCTGCTGCCCGGGCGCGACCTCGTGGTGGCTGAACTCGACCGAGATGCCGATCCGCTCCAGGGCGAGCACCGCCTGGCGGCGGAAGTCGCGGGCGACGGCGTGGGTGGTGTGGTCGAAGTACCCGCCGGTGTCGACCGGGACCGGCGGCGCGCCGTCCGCGCCGAGGCTCTCCAGCAGGAAGAACTCGATCTCCGGGTGGGTGTAGAAGGTGAAGCCCTTCTCGGCCGCCCGCGACAGGGCCCGGCGCAGCACGTGGCGCGGGTCGGCCCAGGACGGCGAGCCGTCGGGCAGGTTGATGTCGCAGAACATGCGGGCGCTCTCGCCGGACATGCCGCCCTCGAACGGGAACACCTGGAACGTCGTCGGGTCGGGCATGGCGACCATGTCGGACTCGTAGACGCGGGCGAAGCCCTCGATGGCGGAGCCGTCGAAGCCGATGCCCTCCTCGAAGGCCGCCTCGAGCTCGGCCGGCGCGACCGACACGCTCTTGAGCGTGCCGAGCACGTCCGTGAACCACAGCCGGACGAAGCGAATGTCCCGCTCCTCGAGCGTCCGGAGTACGAACTCCTGCTGACGATCCACGGTTTTGCCCCCACGAGCTGCGGTTGTATACGGCCAATTCGAGCCAGTCTCGCCCGAAGGTGTTACACACAAGTTACCGGACTCGGAGAACCCGGCCAGCGCGGGAGTGAACGTCCGGCAGGCGCCTCAGCGGCACCTACGCCACACTTGAAGCATGCCTCGGTTGCGACTCGCCCTGGCCCAGACCGGGCCCTCGCCCGACGTGGAGACCTGGGCCGCCCGGGCCGCCGCCCAGGGCGCCGAGCTACTCGTCTTTCCCCGGCTCGACCTGGCGATCGACGCGGTCGCCGAACGCCTGGCGGGCCGCGAACCGGCCGTGCTGGTCGGGGACCGGGCGGGGTCGCTCGCCCTGCTGCGCCGCGGCGGCAGGGTGCCGTGCGACGTGGATGGAAGTTTCGCGGCCGTGGCGGACGGGCTGCTCGTGCACGTGGGCGCGGAGCCCTTCGAGGTGCGCGCCGACGACGCCCGCCTCGACCGGCTCTCCCGGGCGGCCGCGGAGTCCGGCGCCGTCGTGGCCGGGGTGAACCTGGTGGGCGGCCGCGACGGGCTGGTCTTCGACGGTGACTCCCTGGTGGTACGGCCCGACGGCGCCCTGATCGCCCGGGCGCCCCAGTTCGTGGAGCGCCTGCTGGTCCTCGACCTGCCCGGCTCCGGGGAGATCGCGCCCCGGCTGTCCGACGAGGCGGCCGCCTGGCAGGCGCTGGAGGTGGGCCTGCGGGACCGGGCCCGGGCCCACGGCAGCGTGGTGCTCCCCCTGACCGGCCGGCTGGACTCGGCCGTGGCCGCCGTCGTGGCCTGCGACGCGCTCGGGCCGGCGAACGTGGTCGGGGTCGCGGCCAGGGCCGGCGACGGGCGGGAGCTGGCGCTGCGCACCGGGCTGGACTTCCGGGTCGAGCGGATCCAGCCGATGCTCGACTCGTTCCTGGCCAACCTGACGCTCGGCGGGGCCGCGCTCGAGCGCCTCCCCGACCGGGTGCGCGGGGTGGTCATGGCGTCGCTGGCCGATCAGGAGGGGCGCCTGAGCGGGCACGACCCGCTCGGCGGCGTGCCGTCCGCCCTGGTGGCCCGCCTGGCCCGCTGGCGCAACGAGGAGGCCGGGCGCCGAGGGGAAGAGGCGCCGATTCCGCCGTACCTCATGTGAAAACCGCATCCGGGTGGCTCCTTTCGCCGCCACCGGTGCGACCATCGGGGAATAGCCCGGGGACCCCGAATGGGGCCTCGAGGAGCCAATGAGGAGGACGCTGATGTCCGAGATCCCGTCCCTGTACGGTGGCGCCGTCAATCGCCGGGTACGCACCAGGGACCTCATCTCCGCCAAGGAGCGCGGCGAGCGCTGGCCGATGCTCACCTCGTACGACCAGTACACCGCCGCGATCTTCGACGAGGCCGGCATCCCCGTCCTGCTGGTGGGCGACTCGGCGGCGAACAACGTGTACGGGTACGAGTCCACCGTCTCCGTCCGCGAGGAGGAGCTCCTGCCCCTCGTGCGCGGCGTGGTCCGCTCCACGAAGCGCGCGCTGGTGGTGGGCGACCTGCCCTTCGGCTCGTACGAGGAGGGCCCCGCCCAGGCGCTGCGCACCGCCGTGCGGTTCATGAAGGATGGCGGCTGTCACGCCGTGAAGCTGGAGGGCGGCCGCCGCGTGGCGCCCCAGATCTCGGCGCTGACCAGCGCGGGCATCCCGGTCATGGCCCACATCGGCTTCACGCCGCAGAGCGAGCACGCGATCGGCGGCTACCGGGTGCAGGGCCGCGGCGACGCCGCCGAGGACGTGGTGGAGGACGCGCACGCGGTGGCCGAGGCGGGCGCGTTCGCGGTGGTCCTGGAGATGGTCCCGGGCGAGGTCGCCAAGCGGATCACGCACGAGCTGCACATCCCGACGATCGGCATCGGGGCGGGCGCGGACACCGACGCGCAGGTGCTGGTGTGGCAGGACATGGCGGGGCTGCGCACGGGGCGGACGCCGCGCTTCGTGAAGCGCTACGCGGATCTCGCCGGGGTGCTGGGCGAGGCCACCCGGGCGTATGCGGAGGAGGTGCGCTCGGGCGTCTTCCCGGCGCAGGAGCACACCTTCGACTGACGCGTTCACGGCGGGGCGGATAAGTCGCGCGCTGGCGCGCGACTTATCCCTTTCGCCGGATTCACGCGGTTTGAACGATGCGCTACACGGACACCTCGAGACCCTGCAGGCCCCGGATGACGTAGTTCGGCTTGTACTGCGGCTCCCGCGCCAGCCGCAGGTTCGGCGCCTTGGCCAGCAGCGCCCCGAAGGACGCGGCGAGCTCGATGCGGGCCAGCGGGGCGCCCAGGCAGTAGTGGATGCCGGCGCCGAAGGAGATGTGCGGGTTGTCCCGGCGGGTCACGTCCAGCCGCTCGGGGTCGGCGAAGGCGCCCGGGTCGTGGTTGGCCGAGCCGAACAGCAGCGCGACCTCGCTGCCCCGCGGGATCGGCACGCCGCGCACCTCGATGTCCTCCAGGACCCACCGCTCGAACATCTGCAGCGGGGTGTCGAAGCGCATCAGCTCCTCGATCGCCGGGCCGAGCAGGTCCGGGTCGGCCCGCACCAGCGCCAGCTGGTCGGGATGCTGCAGCAGGGCGCGCCACCCGTTGCCGGTGACGTTGACCGTCGCCTCGTGCCCGGCGTTGAGCAGCAGCACGCACGTGCCGATGAGCTCGTCCTCGCTGAGGCCCTCGACCGCGGCAAGGGCGCTGACCAGGTCGTCGCGCGGGTCCTGCCGGCGCCGGCGGGCCAGCACCCGCAGATATTCCGAGAACTCCTCCGACGCCCGCACGGCCGCCTCGGCCGTCTCGCGGGAGGGGTTGAGCTCGTACATCCCGCAGATCGCCGCCGACCAGGGCCGCAACAGATGCCGGTCGGCCTCGGGCACGCCGAGCAGCTCGGCGATGACGGTGACCGGCAGCGGCTCGGCGACCCGCGCGATGAGGTCGCCGCCGCCCTCGGCCACGAACGCGTCGACCAGCTCGTTCGCCAGCCGCTCCACCACTGGGCGCAGCGCCTCGACCCGCCGCGGGGTGAACGCCTGCGAGACGAGCCGGCGCAGCCGCGTGTGGTCGGGCGGCTCCCGGTCGAGCATGCCGTTGTCGTTGAGGGTCCAGAAGGGCTCCTGGTACGCCGGCGGAGCCGTCCGGCCCATCTCCTCGTGCGTCGCCACGTGCAGGTAGCTGCGGCCCAGGCGGCGGTCGCGCAGCAGCGCGTTGACGTCCTCGTGGCGGGAGATGAGGTACTGCCGGCTCGGCTCGAACCAGAGCACCGGCGACTCCTCGCGCAGCCGCGCATAGGCCGGGTAGGGCGCCGCGACGAACGCCTCGGACCAGGGATCGAACACTTCGCTCACTGGGCCACGCTCACAGGTCCGTCACCCGGATCCCGGCGTGCGCCTTGTACCGCTTGTTGATGGCGATCAGGTTCGCCGTGAACGCCTCGATCTGCCCCGCGTTGCGCAGCCGCCCCGCGAACACGCCCCGCATCCCGCTGATCCGCGCGGCGAGGGCCTGCACCTGCAGGGCCGCGTCCCGGTCGTCGCCCAGCACGAGCACGTCGAGGTCCACCGCGTCCACCTCGGGATCGGCCAGCAGCACCGCGCTGACGTGATGGAACGCCGCGCACACCCGGGCCTCGGGCAGCAGGGCGGCGGCCTGCTCGGCGGCGCTGCCCTCCGTGACGCGCAGCGGGTAAGGCCCCTGCTTGTCGAAGCCGAGCGGGTTGACGCAGTCCACGACGATCTTGCCCCCGATGAGCAGCGGCGCCAGCTCGGCCACGATCCCCGCGTGCCCCTCCCACGGCACCGCCACGATGACGACGTCGGCCCCGGCCGCGAACGCGTTGTCCCCGCCGTCCACGACGTCCGGCCCGACCCCGGGCATCTCCCGCAGCTCCTGGGCCGCGTGCCGGCCGCGCTCGGTGGACCGGGACCCGACGAGGACCCGCTGGCCGGCCCGGGCGAAACGGTATGCGAGGCCGCGCCCCTGCGGGCCGGTGCCGCCGATGATGCCGACGGACAGGCCCGTGACGTCGGGCAGCGCGCTCTGGTCGTAGGTCATGCCTACTGTTGTACCCCCTGGAACACCACCCGCCGCCTGGCCGGGTCGGCTTCCGTGAGCCGAACCTCGGTCCGCTCACCCAGCGGGAGCCCGTCACCCTCGCAGCGCGCCCGGACCGGCGGGTCGTCGATCGCGATGTCCGCCCGGTGCTTGGCCGGGTCGACGTCGAGCACGGCGGCCTCGAACGTCTCGCCGATCCGGTGCTGCAGCAGGACCGCCTCGACGAAGTCGACCGCGCCCCGCTCGGCCGCGCCCGCCACCCGGCCGGTGCGGGTCATCACCTCGGGCAGCCGGGGCAGCGCGGCCCGCGCCCACGAGGGCACCTCCACGCCGGCGTGCAGGGCCAGGCAGACCTCGGTGACGTACCGGTCGGCCAGGCGGCGCAGCGGGGCGGTGACGTGCGCGTACGGCGCCGCGACGGCGGCGTGCAGCGGCTGCTCGGGCGGGCCGCCGTCGAAGGGCGTGTAGCCGGCCCCCCGCATCATCTCGGCCGCCCGGTCGAGCAACGCCGCCGCCCGCGGCTGGCCGGGGTCGAGCGACGCGATGACCTGCCCCGGCGTGGCATTGTCCGGCCACGGTACGCCGAGAGCCTTCGCCGCCACCCGCAGCGCCGCGACGGTCTCGGGCGCCGGCGGCGGCATCGTGCGCAGCAGCCCGACCCCGCCACCGAGCATGATGCGCGCCGCCGCCATGCCGGTGAGCAGCGAGATCTGCGCGTTGTACTCCTCGACGGCGACCGGCCCGCGCAGGGTGAGCTTCCACTCGTCCCCGTCCGGCTCCACGTCCTGCTCGGGCATCGGCAGGTTCACCGCCCCGCGCGCCAGCCCCAGGTCGACCAGCAGCTTGCCCACCTCGGGCAGCAGCGCGACCGACGGGTGCAGCCTTCCCTGCTCGGCGTCCTGCTGCACCGCCTCGTAGTTGAGCTTGGCCCGGCTGCGCACCAGCGCCCGGCCCACCGCGGCCCCGGTGGTCGCCCCCTGCGCGTCGAGGTCGATCGTCCACAGCACGGCGGGGCGGGTGCGGTCGGGCAGGAGGCTGGCCGCGCCCTCGCTCAGCACCTGGGGGTGCAGCGGCACCTTGCCGTCGGGCAGGTACACCGTCTGCCCCCGCTCCCACGTCGCCTTCTCCAGCGCCCCGCCCGGCACCACGAAGGCCGCGACGTCGGCGATCGCATAGTGGACGCGGTACCCGCCGTCGCGCCGCTGCAGCAACAGCGCCTGGTCGAGGTCCTTGGACGTCGGCGGGTCGATGGTGACGAACTCGAGGTCGGTCCGGTCCTCCCGGTCGCCGAACGAGTTGCCGGCTGCCGCCTCGGCCTCCTTCTGGGCCTCGTCGGGGAACCGGTCGGGCAGTTGGAGCTCGTGGCGCAGCGCACTGAAGTCGATGCGCGGGGCGAGAACACGGCGTGCGGTCACGGCTCAGTCTTACCAGCCCGCCTCACCTTCGCCCTCCGGCGAACGGCCTGTCCTCTCCCCCGAGGGTGGTCGCGCAACGGCCGGCCGCCCCGTTGTGGGACGGCCGGCCGCTGGTTCGCTCGATTCGGTCGGGCTTGCTCGGTGTTACGGACGGGCCAGGGTCGCCCAGTCCTCCGGGGTCATGCTCGCGGCTTCCTCCACGTTGTTGCCGTTCTCGCGGCCCGGGATGGCCTCCGTGGCCTGACCCGACGGGGTGGCGGACGCGGACTCCTCGACCGCCGTGCCGGCGTCCAGGCCGCCCTCGGCGACGACCGCGGCGGGCGTGGCCGGCTCGGCCGACTCCGCCGCCGGCGGGGTCACGGCCGCCGTCTCCACCGTCTCCGGCGTCTGCGCCGTCTCCGGGGTGACGGCCGGGGTCGTGGTCTCGGCGACCGTGGCCTCGGCCGCCGTGGACTTGGCGGCCGTCTTCCTCGCCGCCGTCCTCTTGGCCGCCGTGGACTTCGCGGCGGTGGACTTCGTCGCGGCCTTGGCCGGGGCTGCGGTCTTGGCCGGGGTGACGGCCTTGGTGGCCGTCTTGGCCGGGGCGGACTTGGCCGCGGTCGCCTTCGCGGCGGACTTCGCCGGCGTGGCCTTCGTGGCCGCCGTCTTCGTCGCCGCCGTCTTCGTCGCGGTGGCCTTCGTCGCGGTGGCCGTGGTCGCGGCCGTCTTGGTCGCCGCTGCCTTGGTCGCTGCCTTGGTCGCGGTGGCCTTCGTCGCCGTGGTCTTCGCGGCGGTGGCCTTGGTCGCGGTGGCCTTGGTCGCCGCCGTCCTGGCCGCGGTGGCCCTGGTGCCGGTGGCCTTGGTCGCGGCGGTCTTGGCCGGGGTGGCGGCCTTGGTGGCCGTCTTCGCCGGGGTCGCCTTGGCCGTGGCCTTGGTGGCCGTCTTCGCCGCGGCGGCCTTCGTCGCGGTGGCCTTGGCGGTCTTGGCCGGGGTGGCCTTGGCCGTGGTCGCCGTCTTCTTGGCCGCCGTGGACTTGGCGGCGGTCTTGGCGGGGGCCGCCTTCGCCGCCGTCTTCGCCGCGGTCGCCTTCGTGGCCGCCGCCCTGGTGGCCGTCGCCTTCGCGGCGGCCGCCTTCGTGGCCGTCGCCTTGGTGGCGGTCTTGGCCGGGGCCGCCTTAGCCGCGGCCGTCTTCGCGGCGGCCTTGGTGGCCGTCTTCGCCGGAGCGGACTTCGCGGCGGTCTTGGCGGCGGTAGCCTTGGTGGCGGTGGCCTTCGAGGCGGTGACCTTCGACGGAGCGGCCTTGGCGGTCTTGGCCGCGGTGGCCTTGGTCGTGGTCGTCTTCTTCGCCGCCGTCGCCTTCGCCGCCGTGGACTTGGCAGCCGTCGCCTTGGTGGCCGTGGACTTCGCCGCGGTGGACTTCGCCGCGGTCTTGGCGGGGGCCGCCTTGGTGACCTTGGCCGCCGCCTTCGTGGCGGTCGCCTTGGCCGGGGTGGCCTTGGCCGTCGCGGTCTTCTTGGCCGCCGACGCCTTGGCCGGGGTGGCCTTCGCCGTCGCCGTCTTCTTGGCCGCGGACGCCTTGGCCGGGGTGGCCTTGGCCGTCGCGGTCTTCTTGGCGGCCGCGGTCTTCGTCGCCGGGGTGGCCGCGGTCTTCTTGGCCGCCGCCGTGGTGGTCGACTTCGCCGCGGTGGTCTTCGCGGCGGCGGTCTTCTTCGCCGCCGCCTTGACCGCCGTGCTCTTCGCCGCCGGGGTGCTCTTCGCCGCGGCGGTCTTCTTCGCCGCCGTCGACTTCGCCGCGGTGGACTTCGCCGCAGTCGACTTGGCCGCCGGGGTCGCCGGCTTGGTGGTGGACTTCGCGGCCGGGGTGGCCGCCTTCGTCGCCGCGGCCGTGGTCCGCTTCGCCGCCGGGGTGGCGGTCTTCGCCGCGGCCGCCGTCTTCTTGGCGGCGGGGGTCGCCGTGGTGGCCGACTTCGCCGCCGTCTTACGTGCCGCCGGGCGGGCCGCCTTCGACGCCGTCGTGGTCTCGGCCGCCGCCGGAGTGGCCGACTTCGTCGCCGTCTTGCGGGCCGCCGGGCGGGCCGCCTTCGACGCCGTCGCGGTCTCGGCCGCCGCCGGAGTGGCCGACTTCGCCGCCGTCTTACGCGCGGCCGGGCGGGCCGCCTTCGACGCCGTCGCGGTCTCGGCCGCCGCCGGGGTAGCCGACTTCGCCGCCGTCTTACGCGCCGCCGGACGGGCCGCCTTCGACGCCGTCGCGGTCTCGGCCGCCGCCGGGGTGGCCGCGGCCGTCGCCGTCTTACGGGCGGCGGGGCGGGCCGACTTGGCGGCCGGGGTGGTCTTCGCGGCGGTCGTCTTGCGGGCCGCCGGCTTGGCGGCGGTCGTCTTGCCGGCGGTGTCCGTGGCGGCCGTGGTGTCGGCCGGGGTCACGGTGGCGGTCGCCGTGCGGCGGGGGGTGCCGGCCGCGACCGTCCTGCGGGCCTTGGCGGGGGCCCGGTCGGTCGTCACGGGGGTCGAGACCTCCGCGGTCGTCGCGGCCGCGCGCGCTGCGGCCGATCTCGTGGTGGCCTTCTTAGCTGCGGCCATCGTGGTCCTCCTGGAGGAGTTCTCCCGCATCCTGCGGGATATTCGCGGTTGGGTTGTGCGGGTGGACGGGTTCCGGGCTTTTCGGGCCGGGGCCGGGGCGGTTCGCGGTCGCCCTGGCTCTGGCGTTCTTGCTAGTGCTCGCCTTCCCACCGTTCGTCTTCGGCGTCCCACGCCTCGTTGCGTTCCTGGACTTTGGCTAGTGCCTGCTCGGCTTCCGCCGCCGAATCATAGGGTCCGAGGCGATCTCTCCCCGGGCACATGTTGGCCTCGGACTCGACCCTTTGGTGAGAAAGGCACCAGTAGTACCGCTCAGCACCGCTGCTGCTCATGACATCACTGTGCACCGCAAATGAAACACGCGCCACCGAAACCGGCAAATAGCTGGTCCCGATTCCACAGTAGACGCAATCGGCCGACACCGGTCGCCGACACCCGCCGTCGCCGCTGCGGGGGCGCCCAGTGCCGGTTGGCGGGCGTCGATTCCGTTGTACGGCAAGGCATCGCGCGATCATGGGCGAATCGTCAGTGCCTTGTCCGGGGTGGGAATGTCGTGGCGGCCTGTGGTCACCATCACCCGAGGGTGAGCCGAACGGAGGAAACACATTCGAGTCGTCCGGTCGACCCCACCTCGCCCTCGTTCAGCGGCGAACGAGCATCGTCCACGGTGGACAACTCCGGCCGCCGGAGCCTCGGCCGGACCGGATCCGCGCCCGTCCCGCAGAGCGCCCTCGCGACGCACGCGGGGTTCGCCGGCCCGGGCGACATCGCCGGACACCTGACCGGAGGCCGGCGCACCGAGGTGGCCGCCGGGGAGGTCGCCGGACATCCGCGACGGCACGCACCGGCCCTCGTGCTGGCCGGCCCGTCGTCAACCTCGCCGGGCCGCACGCGCGATCGGTTCACGGCCGCCGCCACGCTGCTCATGTCCCGCCGGACCCGCCCGGCCGCACGCGCGACGGGCTCACGACCGGCCCGTGCCGGGGTGGTCGAGCCCCGGTACGGGACGTGGTTCTGGAAGGTGTGCGGTCAGCCCGCCGCACGAAGTACCGATGGCGGCCCTGCCGAAACGGCGGCGCCGGGCCCTCGTGCGGGGTGGGCGGCGACCCGCGGGACAATTGAACGGTGAGCCTCCATGCCGATGACCTGCCCGACGTCCTCGCCGTCACGCCGCCGGCGATGCCGCCCGATGCCACCCTGCGACCCCCCGGCTCGAAGAGCATCACCAACCGGGCGCTGATCGTCGCCGCCATGGCGCCCGGGCGCAGCACGCTGACGGGCGTGCTGTTCGCCGACGACACCTACGCGATGCTCGACACCGTGCGGGCGCTCGGCGCGACGCTGACGGTCGACGAGGCCGCCCGGACGGTGCTCGTGGACGGCGTCGACCCGCGCACCGCGACCGGCGAGGTGCGCATCGACGCCCGCAAGTCCGGCGCGACGTCGCGGTTCGTGCTCCCGGCGGCGGCGCTGCGCCCGGCCCGGGGCATCGTCGACGGCAGCCCGCAGCTGCGCGCCCGGCCGTTCGGGCCGCTCATCGACGCCGTGCGCGAGCTGGGTGCGGCGGTCGAGGACCTGGGCCAGCCCGGGTACCTGCCGGTGGCCGTGACCGGGCCGGTGGCCGGCGGGAAGGTGGCCCTGCCGGGACACATCTCCAGCCAGTACCTCTCGGGGTTGCTGATGGCCGGGCCGCTGATGGCCGACGGGCTCAGCGTCGAGCTCACCTCGCCACTGGTCTCGGTGCCCTACGTCGAGATGACCGCCGCCGTGATGGCCGCGTTCGGCGTGACCGTCGAGGGCCTGTCGGTGCGGCCGCAGTCGTACCGCGCCACTGCCTACGACATCGAACCCGACGCGAGCGCCGCCTCGTACCCGCTCGCCGCGGCGGCCATCACCGGCGGCCGGGTGACGGTCGAGGGGCTGGGCACCCACAGCCTGCAGGGCGACGTGCGCTTCGCCGACCTGCTGGAGCAGATGGGCGCGCGGGTGGAGCGGACGGCGCAGCGCATCACCGTCACCGGCACCGGCCAGTTGCACGGCATCGACGTCGACATGGCCGACATCTCCGACACCGCGCAGACGCTCGCCGCCGTGGCCGTGTTCGCCGACTCCCCCACCCGGGTCACCGGCATCGGCTTCATCCGCCGCAAGGAGACCGACCGCCTCGCCGCGGTCGTCACCGAGCTGCGCCGGGCCGGCATCGACGCGGTCGAGGACGAGGACGGCTTCACCATCCACCCGGGGACGCCGGCGCCGACGGCGTTCGACACCTACGAGGACCACCGCATGGCGATGAGCCTCGCGCTGCTGGGGCTGCGCGCGCCCGGCATCGAGATCCGCGACCCGGGGTGCGTGGCGAAGACCTACCCGGCGTACTTCGAGGACCTCGCCCGCCTGACCGGGCAGCGGTAGCTCGGCACCGGCGTCTCGGGCGGGCCGCCCACCCGGCCCGCCCAGCACTGCACCGGGGACGCCCGGTCCCGAGCCCGGTGATGTGACCCGCCCGCACGGCCAGCGCGTCCACGACGCCCCTGCGACGGCTCGGCGACGACGTGGACGCAGCCGGCAGGGAGACCCCGTGACCGGCTCCTGGCGCACCGGTGTCGCTCCTGCCCGGCGAATGCCCGCAGCGCGAGGAGCGCCCGGTCCGGCTCGACGATGCTTCGCGCCGATCCCGCTGACGGGAGCAACGGCCGGCGAGGGACGCGAACCTGAGCAACATTCATGAAAAGCCGGAGTCAACTACCGTAACGGCCTGGAGCCGCTCGCCGCTCAGGCTCGAAGTTGATCTATAGAGTAGATCAACTTCACTTTATGAGTAAGTACCCTCGCCATCCTTGAGTACTTCATTCGAATTACTAGGGTCGACCCAGGGCCATCGCGTCGCTACTTTGGGCACCGGCATGAATTCTGCACGTGAAAATTTGCGGTGAAAGAGCCAGTAGTGATGAACCCGACGCAGTCAGGCAGCAGCGCGCCAGGTGGCGCGGCGGCTCGCCGTGGCCATGGGGCCCGCCCCGATGGCGTCGAGCATGAGCGCCTGCACCGCGTAGGGCTCGGCCGGGCGCCAGTTGTGCGCCTCCGGGGGCAGCTCCCACCGTATCCGCCCGCCGAACTGCGGGCTCGGGGGCGCCGCGACCCACGAGTCCTGGCCGTGCAGCAGGACGCCCGGGTGGGCGGCCAGCTCGGGCAGCACGCCGTGGCCGGGCAGCACCAGGAACATCCAGCGCTCGCCGGGGGCCACGGCGACCGGGCCGCGGGCGGCCACGAAGCCGTCGCCGAGCAGCGCGGCGCGGCCCAGGGCGGCGGGGACCTCCAGCACGTCGAAGGCGTAACCCGTGGGCAGCAGGACCGTGTACGGCCGCTCCTGCCATCGCTCGGACGCCGCAGCCTCGGAGAAGGCGATCGGCAGCGGGGCCGGGTGGCACGCCACGGTGCGGCAGCCGGGCGTGCCGCAGTCGAAGCGCCGCAGCCGCGAACGGCGCCCGGCGCGCCCGCCGACCAGGAAGGCGCCCGGCCGCACCGGCCAGCCATGAGCGGCGTATCGGGCCGCCGCCTTGCGGAGTCGCGACCGTTCCCACGAGAGCATGACCGTCTCCTGCCAGGTGAGATCACTCGAAAGTGCGCACGAAACCACGTCGCGTCACCGGACGCGTTGTGCGTCGTTGGCCATGGCGACGGGGGATGCAACTTGCACTTCAGAACGTACGAGCAAGCGACTGGGGTGGACCGCACAAATCGTGCGATTTCTCCCGGTCGGGTGACCTCCGGAGGTGACCGGCGTGGATGAGTTGCCCATCGGCCGGCGGGTGGCGTACTGGCGCAACCGTCGCAAGATGTCGCAGCAGGTGTTCGCTGACCGGCTCGGCAAGTCCAAGAGCTGGGTGGACAAGGTCGAGCGCGGCGTCCGGCGGCTGGACAAGTTCTCCGTCGTGTACGAGATCGCCGACGTGCTGCAGCTCGACGTACAGATCCTGCTCGGCCGCGACCCTGAGCGCCGGCCCGACAGCGTCAACTGCGTCGACCAGGTCGAGGTCGAGGAGATCCGCGCCGCGCTGGAGCGCTACGACCAGATCAGCGCGTTCTTCTACGCCCCGCCGGAGCCGCCGCCGCTGCCGGAGATGCGCAAGGCCGTCACGCACGCATGGCTGAGCTACCAGCACGCGAAGTACGGCATGCTGGCCCGCACGCTGCCCCGCCTGCTGCGCGAGGCCCAGGCCGCCGACACCGCCTACAGCGACGGCCCCCACGCCCAGGAGGCCGCCCACCTGCTCGGGCAGGTCTACCAGATCGCCTCGTCGTCGCTGCGCAAGCTCGGCGAGCACGAGCTGTCCTGGCTCGCCGCCGACCGCTCCATCGCCGTGTCCCAGCGGGCCGGCGACCAGCTGCTGGCCGGCACCGCGACCACCCGGGTGGCCTGCGCCCTGCTCTCGCTCGGGCGGGCCCGGCCGGCGCTGGAGATCAACGTCAACATCGCCAACCGGCTCGCCCCCGGCACCAACGGCAACGACTCCACCCCCGAGCGCCTCTCCGTGTACGGGCAGCTGCTGCTGCAGGGCGCGATGGCCGCGGCTCGCATCGGCGACAGCGCGACCGTGCGCGACCTGCTGGCCGGGGCCGATGAGGCGGCCCAGGGGCTGGACGGCGACGCCAACTACTACTGGTCGTGCTTCGGCCCGACCAACGTGCAGCTGCACCGGGCGGCCGCCGCGGTCGAGCTGGGCGAGGGCCGGCTGGCCGTCGAGATGCACGAGACCCTCGACATGACCGGGTTCCAGGCCCTGCTGCCCGAGCGGCGGGCCCACCACTTCCTCGACCAGGCCCGCGCCCGGGCGCTCATCGGCGACATCGACGGGGCAAGCGACATGCTGCTGGAGGGCGACCGGCTGGCCCCGTCGGAGATTCGCTGCCGGCCGCTGGCCCGCGAGGTGCTCAGCGACGTCCTGCGGCGCACCCGGGGCGCGCCGTCGGCCCCGGTGGTGGAGCTCGCCGAGCACATGAGTGTGGGGGTCTGAATCACCGGGCACATGGCGACAGGACGCGGTGCCACAATGCCCGCATGGCCGGACCTGTCCTCTATGCCCTCGTGTGTGGCTCCCCAGCCACCCAGAGCGTCGGCAAGCTCGTCTCGCTCGCGAAGGAGCGGGGCTGGGACGTCTGCGTGGTCGCCACGCCGGACGCCCTCAAGTGGCTCGACATCCCGACCCTCGTCAAGCAGACGGGTCATCCCGTGCGGCACCGGTACAAGTACCCGGGCGAACCCGACGTGCTGCCCTCCGCCGACGCGATGATCATCGCTCCCGCCACCGTCAACACCGTCAACAAGTGGGCGGCCGGCATCGCCGACACGCTCGCCCTCGGCCTGCTCGTCGAGGGGCTGGGGCTCGGCCTGCCGATCGTGGCGGTGCCGTACACCAATCGCGCGATGGCCGCCCATCCCGCCTTCGGCGAATCGATCGAGAAGCTACGCGGCTGGGGCGTCACCGTCCTCTACGGCGACGACGTCCTCGAGCTGCACCCGCCGGGGGTGGGTGAGACCCGCAGCGAGTTCCCGTGGCACCTTCCGCTGGACGTCCTCGACCAGCACCCGTCCGTGCAGGCCCAGCGCATCGCGGGCGACGGGGCGGTGGACTAACGTTACGCCGTGCGCGTCGCCGAACTCGTGAAGTTGCTGGAGCAGCGGTACCCCCCGGCGTGGGCCGAGGACTGGGACCGCGTCGGGTTCGTCCTCGGCGAGCCGGACGCGGAGGTCGACAAGGTGCTGCTCGCCATCGACTGCGATCCGGCGGTCGTCGACGAGGCGGAGGCGGCCGGCGCCCAGTTCCTCTTCACCCACCACCCGCTGCTGCTGCGCGGGGTGTCCAGCGTCGCGCCCACGACCTACAAGGGCCGGATCGTGCACCGCCTGATCCGGGCCGGGATCGCGCTGTACACCGCGCACACCAACGGCGACGTGGCCAACCCGGGCGTGTCCGACGTCCTGGCCGAGACCCTCGGCCTGCTCGACGTGCGCCCGCTGCAGCCCGACCCGCGCGCCCCGGAGCGCGGGCACGGCCGCATCGGGCGGCTCGCCGAGCCGATGACCCTGGCCGCGTTCGCCGCGCACGCCGCGGACCGGCTGCCCCGCACCGCCACCGGGGTGCGGGCGGCCGGCGACCCGGACGCCCTGGTCGCCACGGTCGCGGTCTCCGGCGGGGCCGGCGACGCGTTCCTGGCCGACGCCACGCGGGCCGGCGTTGACGCATACTTGACCGCGGATCTGCGCCACCATCCGGCGCAGGAGCACCTGGCCGGCGGCGGCCCGGCGCTGGTCGACGTCACGCACTGGGCGTCGGAGCGGCCGTGGCTCGACGACGTGGCGGCGTTCCTGCGCGCCGAGGCCGGCGTGCAGACCATCGTGTCCGATGTGGACACGTCACCCTGGGTTCTGTTGGAGGGTAAGCACTCGTGAAGGCCGATCCGGAAGCTCAGCGCCGGCTGCTCGACCTGCAGGCGATCGACATCGCCCTGACCCAGCTCGCACACAAGCGCAAGGCCCTCCCCGAGCACGCCGAGCTCGACAAGCTGGCCCGGGAGCTCTCCGCGATGGAGGACAACCGGGTCCGGGCCCAGGTGGCGGTGGACGACCTCGACCGCGACATCGAGCGGCTCGAGCGCGACGCCGAGCAGGTCCGCGCCCGCAAGGACAAGGACCAGGCCCGCCTCGACGCCGGCACCGGCCCGTCGCGCGAGCTGGAGGCCCTCCAGCACGAGATCGCCACCCTGACCCGGCGCCAGTCGGAGCTCGAGGACGCCGAGCTGGAGTTCATGGAGCAGCGCGAGACCGCCCAGACCGCCCTCGACGAGGTGGTCACCGCCCTGGAGTCCCGCCGGACCACCCGGGCCGAGGCCGAGCTCCGCCGCGAGGAGGCCCTGGCCGCGATCGCCAAGGACGAGGAGTTCCGCCGGTCCGGCCGCCGTCCCCTCGCCGCCGACCTGCCGGCCGACCTCGTCGGCCTCTACGACAAGATCCGCGAGTCCAGCGGCGGCATCGGCGCGGCCATGCTGCGCCACGGCCGCTGCGAGGGCTGCCGCATCGAGCTGTCCGGCGGCGAGCGGGCCCGGGTCAAGGCGGCCGCCCCGGACGAGGTCGTGCGCTGCGAGGAGTGCCGGCGCATCCTGGTCCGCACCGCCGAGTCGGGGCTGTAGCCGCATGCGGGTGAGCGTCGAGGCCGACGGCGGTTCGCGCGGCAACCCCGGCCCGGCCGGCTACGGCGCCGTCGTGCGCGACGAGGCCGGCGCCGTGCTCGCCGAGCGCCGCGGCGCGCTGGGCGTGACCACCAACAACGTCGCCGAGTACTCGGGGCTCATCGCCGGGCTCAAGGCCGCGGGCGAGCTGGGGGCCGACGAGGTCGAGGTCCGGATGGACTCCAAGCTCGTCGTCGAGCAGATGTCGGGCCGCTGGCAGATCAAGCACCCGGGCCTGCGCCCGCTGGCCGAGGAGGCCCGGGCGCTGGCCAAGGACTTCAACCGGATCCGGTACTCCTGGATCCCCCGCGAGCAGAACAAGCACGCCGACCGGCTGGCCAACGAGGCGATGGACGGCAAGGTCGCCGCCGCCGAGGAGCCCGTGCGTTCGTGGAGCCCGCCGGCCACCGGTTCCCCGCTGCGGATGGTGGTGCTGCGCCACGGCGAGACCCAGTACACGGCGGAGAAGCGCTACTCCGGCCGCGGCGACGTTGCCCTCTCGGCCACCGGGCACGAGCAGGCGGCGCGGGCGGCGCTACGGGTCCGCCAGGTGGCCCCCAAACTGGCCGCCGTCGTCAGCTCCCCGCTGAAGCGCTGCCTGGAGACCGCGGCCGCGCTCGGCGGCAACGTGCCACTGGTCGTTGACGACGACCTCATCGAGTGCGACTTCGGGGACTGGGAGGGCCTCACGTACAGCGAGGTCCGCGAGCGCTACGCCGCCGAGCAGGACCGCTGGCTCGCCTCGACGGCCGTGGCCCCGCCCGGCGGCGAGTCGTTCCAGCAGGTCGCCATGCGGGTGCGGCGGGCCGTGCGGCGCCTGCAGGAGTCGTACGCCGGCCAGGAGATCGCCGTCGTCAGCCACGTGACGCCGATCAAGCTGCTCCTGCGCGATGCGTTGGGGGCGAGCGACTCGTTGCTGTTCCGGCTGTACCTCGACCCCGCCGGCGTTTCCGTGGTGGACTCCTGGCCGGACGGCGGGGTGGCGGTGCGCTCGGTGAACGAGACGGCGCACCTGCTGCCTTAGCTGAAGGCCCGGTACAGCAGGACCAGCCCCACGACGGTGCCGAAGACGACGATGAGCGCCTTGAGCACCGAGCTGGGCAGGCGGCGGGCCAGCCTTGCCCCGACGTACCCACCGACCACCGCCGCCGGCGCCACGATCGCCACGTCGGCCCAGTCGACCGGCCCGAAGATCCCGAACGCCAGCACGCCGACCATGCCGCCGATCGCCGAGATGACGTTCTTGAGCGCGTTGACCCGGGCCATGGAGTGGTCGAGCACCAGCCCGAGCGCCGCGACGAGCATGACGCCGAGGGCGGCGCCGAAGTATCCGCCGTACAGGGATCCGAAGAACACCATCGCGTGCAGGCCGAGCGCCTGCCGCCGGGGCGAGATCTCCCGGGGATTGCCGACGAGGCGCCGCAGCCGGTCCTGGAAGCCCAGCACCGCGGCCGCCCCCAGCACCAGGAACGGCACCACGAAGTCGAACGCCCTGGCCGGCGTGAGCAACAGCAGCGCGCACCCGAGCGCGGCCGCCACGATCGACGTCGGCGCCAGGCTGACCAGCAGGCGCCGCGACCCGTCCCGGGCCAGCTCGGCGAGATCGGTGCGGCTGCCGTAGACGGACGAGGCATACCCGGGGAACACCGCGGTGGTGTTCGTCACGTTGGCCGCCACCGGCGGCAGCCCCGTCGCGATCAGGGCCGGAAACGTGATCAGCGACCCACCCCCGGCGATCGCGTTGACGGTCCCAGCAGCCAGCCCGGCCGTGGTCAGCAGTGCGATGTCGGTGGGGTTCATGGTTTGACTACCATAGTCAGGCGACGGACGAGTCGACCGGGCGGCCGCGTCGGCACCCTGCTGGGTGTCGCCGAGGAACGTCCGGGCTCCACAGGGCAGGGTGGTTGTTAACGGCAACCCGGGGCGACCCGCGGGACAGTGCCACAGAAAGCAGACCGCCCGGGACACACGTCCCGGGTAAGGGTGAAACGGTGGGGTAAGAGCCCACCAGCGCCCCGGGCGACCGGGGCGGCTCGGTAAACCCCACCCGGAGCAAGGTCAAAAGGGTCCGCCTTCGGGCAGACCTGCGCAGGCGATCGAGGGCGGCCCGCCCGATGCCTGCGGGTAGACCGCTAGAGCCTGCCGGCAACGACAGGCCGAGATGGATGGCCGCCCCTTGCCGCAAGGCAGGGACAGAACCCGGCGTACAGGTCGACTCGTCCGTCGTCCGCCTGCCCGGCGTACCGATCATCGTCTCGTCGTGCGTGAGGTCGTCGTCCAGGCGGTACAGCCTTCCCGAACCCTTGACCCCCAACAGCCCGCAGCGCGGGGGCCGATCTCCTCACGCAGCATGCTTCTGTAGACATCCTGAGCAGTCGACACCCGCTGCGCTTTAGGTAAGAAAACGTACCAACGCGGACATGCCATGACGAGCGCGAGGGTTGCCTGAGCTTCCTGGCAACTCCGAGTTGACACGCCGCGCCGGGCAACGAGTCATGCATCCGAACAATGCCCGTGGCACGCAATAGGCCGAGCCCAGCCTTTCCAGATCTCGCCGGCTTGTTCAGCCGGCCGGCGTGGCTGAAGGGCTGGTGATCAGCCCCAGGATGAACAGCGCGATCAGCAGGGCGGCCGGGACGACGACGCCGATGATGGCCCTCGGGCGTGCGAACAGGGGTTTGCCGACATCCATTGATCGGCGCGGTTCAGCACCGGGCGCCGGGCCGGGCGCCGCCAAACCGGTTACCTTGTCCATGCGGATGAGGTTGAGCAGCAGGACGGTCGCTGCAAATGGGGCGAGGATGCCGTACCAGCCCAGGGTCAGGGTCTTCTGCTGGAGGTGGCGGAAGACCGCCGTTCCGCAGTCTCTGCAGAACGGGCCTTGCACGGTGGTGATACGGAACCAGACAGCGACGTTCTGAATGGCCTGGTATCCGGCCTGGACCGCCGGAACGGACGTGCAGAAGCGGCATTGCAGCAGCGGGTGCTGAACGTGAAGGGTCTGGGGTCCGATCGCCTCGGTCATGCGGTTTCCTCGTCCATACGGGCGCGCCGTCATAGCAGGGCGGGAGCATACGGCAACGGCGCAGACACCCACGCATGACACAGCCCCTGGACCGGCCGCGATCGGCAGCCGACCGCATTCGTACCCTGACGGCCCGACACCGGTGTCCTTGTCGATCGAAGCCCACGATCCAGCGACAGCAGCGGCGGATCGGACACACACTCAATTCGGCACGACAGGCTTGCTACTCACAGTAACTAAGGCTGACCGGCCGCCGCGCACCAACGGCGGCATGAGCGTGCACCATTTGACATTGTCGTTACCGTCCGGGGCGGCGATTCTGGGCGGGCGCTGGGATAATCAATCGTATGGGGCAGCTGTCATTCTTTAGTCGCACGGAATTGGCTGCCATGCGTGACCGAACCAGGTCTCGGCGGTATTGTCCGGCAACGGAGCAGTTCCGTCGGGAACATGAGCGGCATCGAGCGTGGGGCCTTGCTCGGAGGCACGCCCAGAAGCTACGCCGCATCCATGGTGGCGCCCCGCCGGTGACCGCGGCCGACGATCAGCGGCCCGACCCGGCCCCCGCGCCGGTCCCGCCGACGCTACCGCCCGAACAGGCCGAACACCCCGCCGACCGGGTCGTCGCCGGCCACGCCGATCCCGCACCGCCGGAGCGGAAGGACGGCGCCGCAGCGTCCGGGCGCGCCCGCACGGGCCGTCGCACACCAACACCACCGCCGCCGTCACGCCAGCCCGCCAGTGCGGCAACGCGTCGCGCAATCGGCCGCCGTCCGCGCTCATCGGCAGCGTATCGCAGCCGGTTCTTGAAGCTGCCACGTCCGGCCGGCGGTCAATTCCGCCGAAGCCCGAGAAAGGTCGCGCACCATCCCAACGCGCCACCGGCGGAGCATTTCAGTGAATACGCGCTCATCGGCATGTGAATGCGCCGGCGCGGGCGCCCAGGCATCAGGATGACCGGCAACCACGGCTGTCGTGCATGTGCCTCGGCGGCCGGAGGGGGCATACGCGGCGCAGCTGGGGTTTGACGAATTGGTCCGCCAGAGCGACGAGGTGCTCGACGGGTTCGAGGCAGATGGTGCCGGGCTGGTGGGGCATCGGTGGGAGCCGTCCGTCGTGGGCCTTTTGTCGTCGGGGGGCGACGCGGGGGCGTCGGGGTTGCTTTCATGGTCGGCATGGCGAAGCCGTTGGTGTGGCGGATCGGCGTTGCGGCGATTGGCCTTGCGGTCGCAGTGGCGGTCGGGTGGCGGCTGTCGTCCGATGTCACGGTGCTCGTCGTGGCCTGCGCGTGGGTGCCGTTGGCCGCGTGGTGCCTGTTTGCGCCGCGCAGCGCGGCGGCGTTGCCGGTCGCGCTCGTCTTGCTCGCCGCGATTGGGACGATCTGGTGGGCGCTGCCCGGGCAGCCGGGTGACCGGACCCTGTCGGTCGCCTGGTCGGTCCTGGTGTGGTACCCCCTGGCCGGCGGGCTGGCGCTGCTGACGGCGACCTGGTGGTCCCGGGGGCGTCGCACCCGCCCGCTGTGGATGGTGATCGGCGGGCCTTCCCGGCCGCCCGGGGACCCGGCGGCCGGGGACGCCCGCCCGCTGTGGCTGCGCCTGACCGCGACCCTGGTCGCCACTGGGGTACTGGTGTTCGGTTGCTGCCTCGGTGGCCTCGGGCCGGGCATGCCGTCGCCGGACGAACTGTTCCCGCTGCCCGTCGGCATGGACGCGACCCGCGACAGCGGCCCGGACGGCCCGGACGGCTGCGATCAGACGGGGCACGCCTGCTGGACGTACTACCGGATCACCGGCGCCGCGGGCGAGTCCGCCGCCGTGCTCACCGAGCGCCTGCGGCGGCACCTGCGCGAGGCCAAGGGGTGGAGCGGGTCCGAGGAGTGCCGGCCGGTGCGCGGGTTCGTCCTGCTGGCCGCGACGGAGCTCTGCATCACGGTGATCAGCGATCCGGCCGACAGCGTCGACCACCCGGCCATTGGCGTGGAGCTGTCCATGTCGGACATCAGGAGCACGGCGTGAAGATGTGCAAAGGGGGGCCGCGGCGCGGCCCCCCTTTGCTTGCGAACAGCTACTACGAGTCGCCGCCGGTCTCGCCGACCGGGGCGGCGTTCACGTCGTCGATGGCGTACTTCTTGAAGGCCTCGGCCGGGGCCGAGGACTGGACCTCGCCGCGGCGGGCGAGCTGGCGCAGCGTGGCCACGACGATCGACTCGGCGTCGACGTGGAAGTGGCGGCGCAGGGCGTGGCGGGTGTCGGAGAGGCCGAAGCCGTCCGTGCCGAGCGAGGTGTAGTCGTTCGGCACCCACTGGGCGATGAGGTCCGGGACCGCCCGCATGAAGTCGCTCACGGCGACGACCGGGCCCGTGGTGTCCTGCAGGGCGCGGGTCACGAACGGGACCTGGGGCTCGTCGGCCGGGTTCAGCAGGTTGTGCTCCTCGCAGCGGACCGCGTCGCGGCGCAGCTCGATCCAGGAGGTGGCCGACCAGACGTCGGCGGCCACGCCCCACTCCTCGGCGAGGAGCTTCTGGGCCTTGAGCGCCCACTGCATGCCCGTGCCCGAGGCCAGGATCTGGGCCTTCGGGCCGTCGGCGATCGGGGCCGGGGAGTACCGGTACAGGCCCCGCAGCAGGCCGTCGACGTCGAGGTTCTCGGGCTCGGCCGGCTGGAAGATCGGCTCGTTGTAGACCGTCAGGTAGTAGATGAGGTCCTCGGGGGCCTCGCCGTACATGCGGTTGACGGCGTTCTCGGTGATGTGCGCGATCTCGAAGGCGAAGGCCGGGTCGTAGGCCACGACGGCCGGGTTGGTCGCGGCGATGAGCAGCGAGTGGCCGTCCTCGTGCTGCAGGCCCTCGCCGTTGAGCGTGGTCCGCCCCGCGGTGGCGCCGAGCAGGAAGCCGCGGGCCATCTGGTCGGCGGCCGCCCAGATGCCGTCGGCCGTGCGCTGGAAGCCGAACATCGAGTAGAAGATGTACACCGGGATGATCGGTTGCCCGTGCGTCGCGTAGCTGGTCGCGGCGGCGGTGAACGACGCGACCGAGCCGGCCTCGTTGATGCCCTCGTGCAGGATCTGGCCCGAGGTCGACTCCCGGTACGACAGGAACAGCTCGCGGTCGACCGGCGTGTAGTTCTGGCCGTGCGGCGAGTAGATCTTCGCCGTCGGGAACAGCGAGTCCATGCCGAAGGTGCGGGCCTCGTCGGGGATGACCGGCACCCAGCGGTTGCCCATGCCCTTGTGCCGCATGAGGTCCTTGAGCATGCGCACGAAGGCCATCGTGGTGGCGACCTTCTGCTTGCCCGAGCCGCGCTTGATGTCGCCGTAGACCGAGCTCTCCGGCAGCTGCAGCGGGATGTGGGTGGTGCGGCGGTTGGGCACCGAGCCGCCGAGGGCGCGCCGGCGCTCGTGCATGTACTCCATCTCCTCGGACTTGTCGTCCGGGCGGTAGTACGGCACCGCGTAGGGGTTGTCGCCGATCGCGCTGTCGGGGATGTCGAGGTACAGCCGGTCCCGGAAGTCCTTGACGTCCTGCAGGGTCAGCTTCTTCATCTGGTGGGTCGCGTTGCGGCCCTCGAAGTGGGAGCCCAGCGTCCAGCCCTTGATGGTCTTGGCCAGGATGACCGTCGGCTGGCCGGTGTGCTCGGTGGCCGCCTTGTAGGCCGCATACAGCTTCCGGTAGTCGTGCCCGCCGCGCTTGAGGTTCCAGATCTCGTCGTCGGAGAGGTGCTCGACCATCTTGCGGGTGCGGGGGTCGCGGCCGAAGAAGTGCTCACGGACGTAGGCGCCGGACTCGGCCTTGTACGTCTGGTAGTCACCGTCGGGCGTGACGTTCATGAGGTTGACCAGCGCGCCGTCGGTGTCGGCGGCCAGCAGCGGGTCCCACTCGCGGCCCCACACGACCTTGATCACGTTCCAGCCGGCGCCCCGGAAGAAGGCCTCCAGCTCCTGCATGACCTTGCCGTTGCCGCGCACCGGGCCGTCGAGGCGCTGCAGGTTGCAGTTGATCACGAAGGTGAGGTTGTCGAGCTCCTCGCGGGCCGCGAGGCCGATGGCGCCGATCGACTCGGGCTCGTCCATCTCGCCGTCGCCGAGGAACGCCCATACGTGCTGGTCGCTGGTGTCCTTGAGGCCCCGGTTGTGCAGGTACCGGTTGAAGCGGGCCTGGTAGATGGCGTTGATGCCGCCGAGGCCCATCGAGACCGTCGGGAACTCCCAGAAGCCGGGCATGAGCCGCGGGTGCGGGTAGCTGGGCAGGCCGCCGCCGAGGCCCCGGTGCGACAGCTCCTGGCGGAAGCCGTCGAGCTGCTGCTCGCTGAGCCGGCCCTCCATGAAGGCGCGGGCGTACATGCCCGGGGAGGCGTGACCCTGGAAGAACACCTGGTCGCCGCCACCGGCGTGGTCCTTGCCCCGGAAGAAGTGGTTGAAGCCGACCTCGTACAGGCTCGCGGCGCTGGCGAAGGTCGAGATGTGGCCGCCGACGCCCACGTCGGGACGCTGCGCGCGCTGCACGAGCATGGCGGCGTTCCACCGGATGTACGCCCGGATCCGCCGCTCGATGTGCTCGTTACCCGGGAACCAGGGCTCGCGCTCCGGCGGGATGGTGTTGATGTAGTCGGTGGTGGTGAGTGGCGGGACCCCGACCTGTCGCTCCCGCGCCCGCTCCAGCAGACGCAGCATGACGTAGCGCGCACGCTTCGCGCCGCGCTCGTCGATCACACCGTCCAGCGACTCGACCCACTCGGTGGTCTCCTCAGGGTCGATGTCGGGCAGCTGGCTCGGTAGGCCGTCGCTGATCACCGGGCGCTTGCGTTCGGTGGACACAGGCGTTCCTTCTGGGTTGCTAGCGACCGGGGGGTGCTCGGCGGAGACGTCGGGCTCGGCGACCGGTCTGGGTGGCCTAGGGTCTGGCTCGATGGTTCATGGCCAATGCTGAGCCAATGTCCATCCTGCCTGGCTTCGGTGCCGTCCGTCACGCCTACGGGACGTCAACTGCGACGCGCGACACGATACCGGCCGGTAACTTCTGTGGCGTTCCGCTATTGACTGACGGCAACACCGCGAGTATCCCAGGCGCGCGGTCGCGTCACGAGCGCGCCTGCGACACTGACCCGATGCGTACCGAGGTGATTACTGTCCGGACCGGCTCGCGGCCGGTTGTGCGCGACATCACCGAGAGGCGGCCCGGTTCGTGGCCGGGCAGGGCGACGGGCTGCTGCACGTCTTCGTCCCGCACGCCACCGCCGGCGTGGCGATCATCGAGACCGGCGCCGGCAGCGACGACGACCTGCTGCGCGCCCTCGACGACGTGCTGCCGGCCGACGACCGCTGGGCCCACCGGCACGGCTCCCCCGGGCACGGCCGCGACCACGTGATGCCGGCCTTCGTGGCGCCCTACGCCACCCTGCCGGTCATCGGCGGCAAGATCGCGCTGGGCACCTGGCAGTCGATCTGCCTGGTCGACCCGAACGGCGACAATTCCACACGCCAGGTCCGGCTGAGTTTCGTCCAGGGGTGAGAAGCTACATGGTGTGAGGTTCGAATCGTGATCGAGCGCCGCGTTGCCGTCGTGTTCCTCGTCGACCCCCAGGGCCGCATCCTGATGCAGCACCGTGACCGGCACGCCAAGGTGTCGCCCAACCAGTGGGCGTTCCCGGGCGGCAAGATCGAGGACGGCGAGTCGCCGCAGGAGGCGGCCCGGCGCGAGGTCCTCGAGGAGACCGGCCTGCACGCCGGGGCGCTGCGGCCGTTCACCGTCGCCACCCGGCAGTCGGTCACCACCGTCGAGGGCGAGGTCGAGATGCACGCCTTCTACGGGCCGACCGACGCCACCCAGGACGACGTGGTGCTCGGCGAGGGGCAGGCCATGGTGTTCCTCACACCGGACGAGGCACTCGCCCGCGACCTGGGGGTGACCGCCGAGCTACTGCTGCCGCGGTTCCTCGGCTCCCCGGAGTACCGTGCCCTGGCCGAACGGTCGAAGCCGTAGCGCCGCCGGGCTCTCGGGTGGCATCACCTGACCGTTTTCGGCCATGCTGTCGAGCGTGACCACTCCTCAGGATCTCGACGAGCGGTTCCGCGCCGAACTCGCCGGGCTCGTGGCCGCGCCGGCCGCGCGGGAGCTCGACGAGCCCGTCCGCGAGGACACCGCGCTCACCGGACAGCAGGCCCGCGCGCTCTACGACGCCCAGTCGACGAGTCGCCACCTGGATCTGGCCGCGCGATGGCTGCGCAGCTTCGACACCGGGTACTACACCATCGGCTCGTCGGGCCACGAGGGGAACGCCGCCGTCGCCGCCGCGCTGCGCCCGACCGACCCGGCCCTGCTGCACTACCGCTCCGGCGGGTTCTACTGCATGCGCGCGGCCCAGGTGGCCGGCAGCGACCCGATCCGCGACGTGCTGCGCGGGGTGGTCGCCTCGGCCCGCGAGCCGATCGCCGGCGGCCGGCACAAGGTCTTCGGCCACGCCGACCTGCACGTGATCCCGACCACCTCGACCATCGCCTCGCACCTGCCCCGGTCCGTCGGGGTCGCCTACGCCCTGGGCCGCGGCAAGCGGCTCAACCCGCCCGGCGGCGGCCACGGCTGGCCCCCGGACGCGCTGGCCGTGTGCTCCTTCGGCGACGCGTCCATCAACCACGCGGCGGCCACCGCCGCCTTCAACACCGCCGGCTGGTGCGACCACATCGGGCTCAAGCTGCCGCTGCTGTTCGTCTGCGAGGACAACGGGCTGGGCATCAGCGTGCGCACGCCCGAGGGCTGGGCCGCGGCCGCCCTGTCGAGCCGGCCGGGCCTGCGCTACTACGCCGCCGACGGCTGCGACGCGGCCGCCACCTACGACCGCGCGGCGGAGGCGGCCGCCTGGGTCCGGCGGTACCGCCGCCCGGCCGTGCTGCACCTGAGCACCGTGCGGCTCATGGGCCACGCCGGCGCGGACGCCGAGATGGCCTACCGCTCGCCCGCCGAGATCGCGAACGACCTGGCCCGCGACCCGTTGGTGCGCACCGCCCGGCTGCTCGTGGAGGCCGGCGTGGCCACCCCGGCCGAGCTCATGACCCGCTACGACGAGATCGGCTGGGAAGTGCGCCGGGTCGCCGAGGAGGTGCTCGGCGAGCCCAAGCTGGCCAGCGCCTCCGAGGTCACCGCGCCGCTCGCCCCGCGCCGGCCGGTGCGGGTGTCCCGGGCCGTCGGGGACGCGGCCGCCCACCTGGCCGAGGACGACCTGGCGCCGGAGCTCGAGGGCGAGCTGGACGACAACCTGGAGTTCACGTCCCAGCAGGAGCCCGAGCCCGCGATCCGGCCAGTCTCCGGCACGCCCCGCAACCACGGCGACGGCGGCCCGGCCAGCCGCGCGGCGGCGTTCAGCGGCAAGCTGCCCGAGCAGGCGGGCCCGCTGACCCTCGCCCAGACCATCAACGCCACGCTGACGGACGCGATGCTGGCGTACCCCCAGATGCTCGTCTTCGGCGAGGACGTCGCGGCGAAGGGCGGCGTCTACGGGGTGACCAAGGGCCTGCGGGACCGCTTCGGCGCCACCCGGGTGTTCGACACCCTCCTCGACGAGACCAGCATCCTCGGCATGGGGCTCGGCGCCGGCCTGGCCGGGATGCTGCCGGTGCCGGAGATCCAGTACCTCGCCTACCTGCACAACGCCGAGGACCAGCTGCGCGGCGAGGCCGCCACCATGCAGTTCTTCTCGCAGGGGGCCTTCCACAACCCGATGGTGGTGCGGGTGGCCGGCCTGGCCTACCAGCTGGGCTTCGGCGGGCACTTCCACAACGACAACGCGCTGGGCGTCCTGCGCGACATCCCGGGCCTGGTGGTGGCCGCCCCGAGCCGGGCCGAGGACGCCGCGCCGATGCTGCGCACGTGCCTGGCCAGCGCGATCGTGGACGGGTCGGTCTGCGTCTTCGTCGAGCCGATCGCGCTGTACCACACCCGCGACCTGCACACCGAGGACGACAACTGGTGGCTGTCGGACTACGCGCCCCCGAGCGAGTGGCCGGCCATCCACGTGCCGATCGGCCGGGCCCGCGCCTACAGCAACGGCCCGAACGACGACCTGACCATCATCACCTTCGGCAACGGGGTGCGGCTGTCGCTGCGCGCGGCCGCCCGCCTGGCCGAGGAGGGCGTGCACTGCCGGGTGGTCGACCTGCGCTGGCTGTCTCCGCTCCCGGTCGGTGACATCATCAAGAACGCCTCGGACACCGGCCGGGTGCTCATCGTCGACGAGACCCGCCGATCGGGTGGCGTCGGCGAGGGGGTGATCGCCGCCCTGGTCGACGCCGGCTACGTCGGCGTCGCCCGCCGGGTGGCCGCCGTGGACTCGTTCGTGCCGCTCGGGCCGGCCGCGAACCACGTTCTCGTCTCCGAGGAGCAGGTCGTTCAGGGGGCACGATCGCTGCTCGCCCGGTAACTTGGAGCGATACTTTTTCGATCGCATCGGTGCGCCACTTGCGTTGACGGCCCGTACTGTGTGGACTACGCGCTAACAGTGGTTGTTGCGACAGGAGGCAGTGGACAGTGAACGCGACCGCGGGTCAGGCCGAGGTGAAGAGCCTGGCGGACCGGTTCGGAGTCGAACCGGGCATGGTCGTTATGGAGATGGGGTACGACGACGACGTCGACCAGGATCTCCGCGACGTCCTGATCGACCGGTGCGGGGACCTGGTTGACGAGGAGACCGACGAGGTCGTCGACGTGGTGCTGCTCTGGTGGCGCGACGAGGACGGCGACCTGGTCGAGACCCTCATCGACGCCCTCGGGCCGCTGGCGGACAACGGCGTGGTGTGGCTGCTGACCCCCAAGGCCGGCCGCCCCGGGCATGTCGAGCCGAGCGAGATCAACGAGTCGGCGCCCACCGCCGGGTTGCAGCAGACCTCGACGGTCAACGCGGGCAAGGACTGGACCGCGGCGCGACTGGTCGCGCCCCGCGCCGCCCGCTCGCGCCGCTAGCTTCTCGTAACGGCCGCGCCCAACGCCTGCGGCGCGGCCAGCACGTCGGGGTTCACGCCGTGGGCAGCGGCGTGGGCTTCTTCGACGTGGGCGCCGCCGACGGGGAGCCCGACCCCCAGCCCGAGCTCGACGAGGTCGTCGGGGTGGGCTTCTTCGTGGTCGTGCTGCCCGCGTTCCCGGGCTGCCAGTCCCCCGGCATGAACAGCCGGACCTGCGTGAAGCTCGCGTCGGCGGTCTGGTCGGTCAGGCTGAACGCACCGAGGTCGACCTTGCCGGTGGGGATGACCGAGTCCTGCACCGGGCCGAGGTGCACGCCGTTGACGTAGACGTCGAGCTGGTCGCCCTGGACCTTGAACGCGACGTACGGATCCCCGCTGGCCTGGATCGTCCAGTCCTTCAGCAGGGAGTCCGGCCCCGGCGCCTTGTTGGCCAGCCGGTAGAGCCGCACGTGGCCGTCGGCGCAGTAGCCCAGCGTGTAGCCCTTGTCCCCGGTGCGCAGCCACAGGCCCGCACAGCCGGTCGCCGCATGGACCTTGGCCTCGATGCTGCCGTCCTGCATGTACACGTCCAGCGGCGGCTTCAGGGTGCAGCCGGTCAGCGCCGGGGCGACGTCGGTGGTGACCCGCAGGCGGCCGTTGTTCGTGTCACAGCGCCCGCCCTCGGACTCGGCCTGCGACTTCCAGAGCTGCTCGACGCCGCCCAGGTCCGGCTGGCGCCAGCCGTTGGGCACCCACGCCGGTTCCTCTTCGCGGTTGTACTGCTGCGGGATGACCTTCGGGCCGTCGCCGGCCGGCGCGCTGGCGGCGCTCGTCGGCTGGTCGAGGGCCTCCTGCCCGCCGTGGTCGCGGTACTGGAACACCACGTAGCCGGCCAGGGCCAGCGCCAGCACCAGGATGCCGATGAGCAGCGGCACGGCGACGTTGCTCCTGCGCGGGGGCTCGGGGGCCTCCTCGCGCGGGGCCGGGGCGTAGACGGTGGGCTGGGCGGCCGGGGAGACGTAGACCGGCTGGGGCGGCGGGGGCGGGACCGTGCGCGGGGTCATGGGGCGGATCGGCTGGGTGACTTCCGCGGGGGTACCTCCCGGGGCCCGACCGGCCTGATAGGTCGACGGGGCCACGGGGCTGACCGGGACGGCGCTGACGGGGCGCTGGGCGCCCGGGGGCGCGCTCACCGGGTACGCGCCCTGCTGGAACGCGGCCGGGCTGACCGGGACCCCGCTGACCGGCGCCTGCGGCCGCTGTTGCTGCTGGGGCTGGTGTTGCTGGGGCTGGTGTTGCTGGGGCTGGTGTTGCTGGGGCTGGTGCTGTTGGGGCTGCGTGGGCTGCGGGTTTTGTGCGGTTGGTGCCGATTGGAAGGCTTGAGGGGCCTGGGCGGCTTGGGGCGGCTGCTGGATCGGGGCCGCGACCTGCTGGGCGTTTTGGGCGTTCTGGGGGGTCACCTGGGGGTTCGGGCGGGTGACGCTCACCCAGGCGCGCAGGCTGCCCTCGGCCACGACGAGCTCGGGCTGCTCGATGATGGTCGGGGCGACGCCGAGCTCCCGCTGCAGCAGCGTGGCCACGAGCGGCACCCGGCTGGACCCGCCGACCAGGAAGAGCCCGGCCAGCTTGTCCTTGTCGAGGCCACCCCAGCGCACGACCGCCGAGGTGGTCCGCACGGTCTGCTCGAGCAGCGGCCGGGCCTTGTCCTCGAACTGCTCCCGCGTGATGCTGACGTCGGCCGCCGCGATCGGCACGTGCAGCGCCGTCGCCGGGGTGCGCGACAGCATCTCCTTGGCGATGCGCGCGTCGTCCCAGAGCATCCGGCGGTGCCGCCGGTCCTCGGTGCTCTGCGGCCCGTCGAGGCGGGCCCAGACCTCCGCGTTGTCGATCTGCGTGCGGGCCTGCTCGACGATCAGCGCGTCGAGGTCGAGGCCGCCGAGGTCGTCGATCCCGTCGACGGCCCGCACGTCGAACCCGTCCCCGGACCGGCTCACCAGGCTGGCGTCGAAGGTGCCGCCGCCGAAGTCGTAGACCAGGAGGCCCTGGTCGGCGGTGAGAGGCTTTTGCAGTACACCCGCGAAATAGTGCGCGGCGGCGACCGGCTCGGGCATGAGCGCCGGCTGCGGCAGCCCCGCCAGTTTGGCCCCCTCTACGAGGGTGAGCTTGCGCGACACTCCCCACGCGGCCGGGTGCGTCAGCGTGAGCTCCGCCACTGGCCCGCCGGCGACCCGCACGGCCTCCCGCGCGACGTGGGTGAGCACGGCCCCGATGAGCGCGGGCACGGTGACCTCGCGGTCGCCGAGCAGCACCGTGCCGTCGTCGATGCGCCGCTTGGGGCTACCCTCGAAGCGCGAGGGGTCGATCCGCGCGGCGTGCACGGCGTCCCGCCCGACCAGCAACGTGCCGTCGGCCTGGGCGAACACGGCCGACGGCAGCAGCGGCGAACCGTCGAACAGCAACGGGCGCACCCTCCCGTCCGGCCACGCCAGAAGCGCAACGGTGTGGGATGTCCCGAAATCGATGCCGAGCCGCGGCCCTGCTGCCATGCGGGCGAGTGTAAAGCCCCGCCGGAACCCCTGGCATATTCGATGCCATGACGTTGGATGTCGGAGATCCGGCACCGGACTTCCTGCTGCGCAACGAGAACAATCAGGAGATATCCCTGTCCTCGTACCGCGGCACGAAGGCCGTCCTGCTGGTGTTCTACCCGCTGGCCTTCACCGGCACCTGCCAGGGCGAGCTGACCGCCCTGCAGCAGTCCCTGCCGGACTTCCAGAACGACCGGGTCCAGGTCCTGACGGTGAGCGTCGACTCGCCGTACGCCCACAAGATCTGGTCCGACCGCGAGTCCTACACCTTCCCCCTTCTGTCGGATTTCTGGCCGCACGGCGCCGTCGCCTCGGCGTACGGCGTCCTGAACGAGGCCAAGGGCTACGCCAACCGCGGCACCTTCCTCATCGACCGCTCCGGCGTGGTTCGCTTCCGCGAGGTGCTGCCGGCCAGCCAATCGCGGGACATCGCCACCTGGCGGGAGGCGATCGCCACCCTGTGACCCGCCCGAATACGGCGACTCGTGAGCGGCCGGGACGGCACAGTCGTCGCGCCCGGCTGGGTCGTGGGGGCGACCTTCGGTACCATCTGGGTACCCGGCCCTCGCGAGAGGGCTCAGGGGCGCGTAGCTCAGCGGAAGAGCACCCGCCTTACAAGCGGGGGGTCGTTGGTTCGAACCCAACCGTGCCCACAGGTTATCGATCTGGTTTTACCCAGCTCAGGGCACGTTTCGGCGTTCCCCTTGCTCGGGTCGGTCCTGCGCCGTTGACGCCCCTCGTTGACCGTGGTCGACCGTGCCTTGGGGCACGCGAGGGGCACGCAATATCACATCCTTGTTGTGTCGTAGCTACGCTGCGCTGGTGCGGTACCTGACGCGGTCGTTCGCCCTCGGCGCCCTTCGGCGCGGGAACACAATCGAGCAGTTCCTCGGCCCGGTGGAGGTCAATGGCATGGCCGGTGTCCGCTGGGTCGCGGTGAACCCGTCGGCCGGAAGTACAGCGTCACGGTGCACACGGTCCAGGACCTGGATGACGACGAGTTCCTCGACATGGCCAACTTCCCGTCGCTAGACCCCCCCAGGAGTACGCCGGCCAGGGTCGAGAACTTGGCCGCCATGAAGACCCGGATGCGGCGGTCCAACTCGCGGAGCGCCTCACCGGCGCCGTCCCGGAACGGTGGGTCAACTTCGGCCTGGTGGGCGAGGAGTACGCGGACTTCGTACGGTCCAGGCGCCAGCAGCCTTGAGCCGACGCCGCGCCGGCCGATGCCGGCGCTTGCGCCGCCAGCAGGCCGAGCGCGAGCGCCGTAAGAATGGGGAACGCCCACTCCCCCAGTCCCGTAGCGGAGTCTCCCCGTATGCCGTCGGCCACCCCACGGGGAGCTGGGCGGCGCCGGCCGCGCCAGGCTCGCCGAAGGCGACCGCGAAGCGGCTTGGCCTGGCGCGGGCGGTGCCGGTCTGCTCGGCTCGACCTGGCCGACGGTGCGGGGAGCGGAGCGACCTCCCCGTAGCCTGAGGTCCCGCCGGAGGCTAAGAGCGCGACTACACGCGGAGGGCGAGGCTGCGGGAGCTGCGGTCCGGACCAAGACGGACATCGCGGTAGCCCAAAGAATCCACCGCGTACCACGGCAAGGCGACCAGCCGGCCAACGAAGCGGGCCAGCGGCGCGCGCAGCGCGCGCCCGGGGCGCGCTAGCTCAGGCTGGACACGCCGAAGGCCGGACGCGCGCGTTGGAAGCACCGTGGGCACATGCGGTCACACCACGGCGGCTAACGAGCTGTGTGTGAAGATTCAGTGCACGCCCTCGATCCGAGCCTGATCGGGTCGGCAGGATGTCACCATGTCGGACACCGCAACAAGCGACGACGCTGCGCCGAACGCTGGGCCTGACCGGCGGCGGATCTGGGCATTCCACCTGGTCGTTGTTGCGGTGGCAGGCGGCACGTTATGGTCCGTGAGCTACCCGGGCAGCCACTTCTCCCTGTTCGCAGCCAGCGGCTGTGCGTCCATACTCGTTGGCTGTTTCTGGCTCGGTTGGACCATCTACGTCGCCAGGACCACCGGCGGGTGGAGGAGATGGTTCCTAATCGGACCAGTCATCGGCGTCCTCACCTTGGTTCTGCTCTGCACCGGCGCGCCGTTCAAGATGCGGTGGGCGGCCAGCCAGGGCGCGTTCGCCGCCGTCGTCGCTGGACACCCAATTCCACCACCTGGCAGCGCGTGGGAAAGCTTCACCGTGCCCCGCCGGTTGGGCCTCTACAGCATCACAAGAGCCGGTTGGATGCCCGGTGGTGCGGTCTTTTACGAAGCTCACGGCGACGTTTTCTACGACGCCGGCTTCGCCTATCTCCCCGGCGGGCCGACTGCGGTCGACACCGCCTTGTTCGAGTCGTCACAGTTCCGACACATCGGCGGCAACTGGTACCGCTGGACCGGCACGTCATAGCGGACACTCGACTCTTTCCGGACTCCGAGATCTTCAGCCTGGGCGCGTGCTGTGGCGCCTCGCCGTCGACAGTCCGGCGATCCGGGTCGTGCTGCGACTCAAAGCGCCCTTGACCCCCAGGACGGCTGGTGACGCGTTTCTACACGTCAATCGCGATGCGGCTGGAGGGGGCAGGTGTCTAGGAGCGGCCGATGTGCATGGGCGCGCAGTACGTGTGGTCCCAGTCTGGTCCCATGGTCGTCCGCTGACGGGTAGGCATGTATGCCTGTCTCCGGATGCCATACTCCGCCACGTGGACGACAATCGACGGCTCGACCCTCCGACACGACCACTGGTGGCTGGCGTCACCGTACTCCGCTACGCCCTTCTGTCCCTGGTTGCTGTTGCCCTCTGCTGCGGGCCACCTACTGGCTAATTCTCAAGTTGTTCGCGCGACTCGATGGCGACTGAACCGCGTCGGCCAGCGACATCGCGCAGCTCTGCGCGGTCGGCGTGCGGCACTGTATGCATATCGCCTCCGGAGGGCGCATAGCTCTCGTGCGGCCGCGGTGCTGTGACCTGCGCGAACGTGACGGCCGGGTGCAGTCGGGCAGGAACTTCGGCGCCCATTCGGCGTCGCTACGGCGCTGGGCCTCGATCCGTTGATGCGAACTACCCGCCGTACAGACCAGAGCGGCCCGGTCGTCTTCCTATACGTTGTCCTCAGATTGCGCGGCTGCGGCCGTGCGGGAGGGACGATAGGGGAAACAGCTTTGTAGCGCTGGTAAGTAGCCTGTCGGTATACGATCTTCGAACCCACTTCTTGGCATATACGGAGTTCCGAAGGCTTCTTGCGGGAAGCGGCATCGACATCTTCAATAAGGAGAGTCTCGATGCGGCCAAGATTCTCGTTCCGTTTGACTTATACAAGTCTGTGATGGACTTCTCCGAGGACGAGGAATGTAATGTAATCTTCGGAAGTTGCGCGTACTCCCTGAAGAAGGAAGAACTCCTCGATTGGTGGTGGGCCGCCGAAGAGGAAGATTATGTTTTGAAGAAGACCGGCCGCCTGGTGCGCGGCGGGGCAATGCTGATTTGGCCTACTGTTATAGGTATTCAGTTGTATATGTGGACTATGGGACGCGGTCGCGACAATGCCGAGACATTTCTAGACGTTGATCTATATCCGTTCCGCATCGAAGGCATGGACGTACCACCTCTATCGATTACTTGGAGCGGCTTCCAGGCGTTGCCGACCGACGATGAGCGGTACCCGGTAGTCTCCTCGGCTTCGTAGCGAGTCCAGTGCCAACGTCACCTTGACGGCGTCCGCCGAGGGGCGCGGTGCGGCGGCGCGCGCGAACTCGTCGGGCAGGCCACCGGCCTGCCCGCGCCTCCAACCTGACAGGGCTGCAGAGGCTCCGAGGTCAAGGGCGGCCCGCAGGGCCGTCGCTTGCGACGCGAAGCGCCCTTGACCTCGGAGGAGCGGCCCGCCACACTCGCGCGCCGCCGCGCCCGCCACCGTCGTATTTGGCGGCCCGATGAACCGCGATCCGCGCCAGCAGCCGGGCGTGGGCCTGGTCGCCGGCGGCGAGCTTCAGCCGCCGGTCGGCCAGGCGCCCAGGCGGCGGCGCGTGCGGCCCGTTTCGGACCGCCTTGAAGATGCACAGAAACTCTTCTGGCAACGTCATTGGTAGGTAACTGCCGTCAGAGCACCAGAGGCCAACTTCGTCCGGTGATGACCACCGATGTCTGAGATAGTTGGTAGATGGTGTCGTTCGGGAATGGCACGCGGCGGCGCTGCGCGGTACCGGCGGTCGGACGTCGATCGCCCAGTCGTACCGCTTCCTCCGAGCGGTGATGAACGCGGCGGTCCGGGGAGGGCGCGGTCCCTCGCAACCCCTGCCAGATCCCGGGCGCCGGCTCGGACCGGGCGAAGGAGCGTCCGGTCGCGTCGCCGGCGGAGGTGGCCGCGCTCGTCGACGCCATCACGCCCCGATACCGTGCGGCGGTCCTCCTGGCGGCTTGGTGCGGTCTACGCCGCGGCGAGCTGGTCGGCCTGCGCGTCGAGGATGTCGACCTGTCGGCGGCAACGGTGAGGGTCCGACGGAACCGCGTCGAGCTCGACGGCGGTGAGGCGTTCGACGCGGACACGAAGACGGATGCCGGCAAGCGCACGGTCGCCGTGCCCCCGCACGTGTTGCCGTTCCTCAAGGAGCACGTCACCGACTGGGCCGGCCAGAACCGCCTGTTCGTCGGCCGGACGGGCGCCCCTATGCGCGGCAACTCGGTGAGCAAAGCGTTCGGCAGAGCGCGGGCGAAGGTCGGCATGGAGCACTTCACCTTCCACGACATGCGCCACACCGGTCAGACCTTGGCTGCGGCGACCGGCGCGACGCTTAAGGACCTGACGAAGCGCATGGGCCACGCCTCGACGGTCGCGGCGTACCGCTACATGCACGCCGTCGACGGCCGCGATACCGAGATCGCTACCGCCCTGTCCGAGATCGCGAGACACGGGTCCTCGGCACGACTGCCCAGACGCATCCTGACCTAGACATTCGTCCCGCGGCGACGACGTCCCAGAGTCGTGACGTCGCAAGCAGGAGATTCGGCGAGTGGCCATCAGGTGGTGCCATTGAGGTATGAACACCGATTGGCTTGGCCCGGCTGCTACCGCCATCGCCGGGCTCGCTGGCATGACGGGCGTGATGATCACAGGCTTCAAAGCGCACAAGGTCCAGCTACGAACCGTCCGACGACACTGCGAACGTTCAGCTCAAAAATGCTCTGCTGCTGGAGAAACGCATGATCTATTCCAAGGCGGTCCGGTTGTGTCATGAGGCGCTGCTGGCTGCTGATGCCGCACGGCGGGCGCGGGTAGCAGCGAGCGACAAGTCATCCGACAGGGGCATCGCCGTCGCACGCATGTCGGAGGCATTGGCATCGGCAAGACGATCCCACGAGGCGCTCAACGAAGCGGCCAGCGAGGTGTCGATCATCGGAAGCCCTGAGTTCGGAGCCATCCTGCTCCGTTTCGCATCGACCTGTTCAGCGTATACAACCGGCGTTCACGACCGGATGCCAGCGGCGCGACTTCCGAGCGAGCTAACTAACTTGCTGTACACGGACGTACGCAAAGAGTTCGCCTGGGACGACTCGGCGGAGATGTTGAGGTTGCGTGCCATTGAGATCCTCGACCAACATGATCCCGATGCGTCGACCGACGAGACTCACTCGGACTAAAGCAAGCTCCAGCCGAAAGGAACCGCCCCCGCATGCTGGGGCACGCTTGGGGCATGCGCGGCGGATACACCGGCTCTGAGCTGGGAAAATCCAACCGCCTTACAAGCGGGGGGGTCGCAGGTTCGAAACCTGCCGTGCCATGTGGAATGCTGGTGAGGTCAACCGGGATCCTGGCGACCATATTGAAACCCTCAGTGACGGCTGGACCTTCCTCTATGAAGGTAACGATGGCCGCGAGCAGTGGGGCATCATCGAGGAGCTCTCTTTCCAATACCTGGTTAGACAGCAGGCATGGCTCGGGCAGTACCGACCGCAGGATTGTAGAGGATTGATCGATCATCTTGAGGGTGAGATCTTCGTTCCAAGCTATATCAGCTTTGAGGATTTGCCGATCAAGCGGGACGAATCGTGTGTGGCTATCTCGGATCCCGAACGCGTCATCCTTGACGCGAAGGGGCTCTTTATAACAGCGGAGAATTTCAACGTAGATGCAGGCACGTATCTAAGTGCAACCGTTAGTGACGAAGGTCCAGTTGCCAAATGGCCGCTGGCGCCCGCCTGAACGTGATCCGAGAGGAATGTGGCGGGTTGCGCCATTGGCTTGATGCAAGCAAGTACGCGTCTGCGGGCCCGGTGGAGCGGGCCCGCAGCCGAGCCCGCCGAGCCGAGGCCGAGGTCATCGATGTGACCTCCCGGCTACTCGCCGACGTTGCCCGCCGTGACCCGCAACTGCTACGAGAGGTACTGCCGAACGCGTTGCCGTGGGCCGAAGCGGAGGCCGAGGTGATCGATGTGACCTCACGGCTGCTTGCGGGGGTCGCGCACCGCGACCCGGATCTCCTCCGCGAGGTACTCCCGGACGCGCTGCCCTGGGTTCGCTTCCTGCCTGCGACCGACATCGACGCCATGGCGGCCGAACTCGTTTCGACCACAGAGGCAGCTGCGGCAATCGGCAACACCGCGGCAGTGTCGCAGTGTCTCGTCGAGTGGCGACACACGGCCGAAATTCATGCCGACCCTGACCTGTACCAAGCGCTGACGACACAGCCACTCGACGACTTCGGACCGGTGACCCGACCGGAGGAGCAGTGAGCGCCAAACGCGGCGACCGAGCAGCTCCGCCACCACGCCCTGAAGGCTACGCCCTCATCAGCACAAACACGCCCCACGTGAGCTGGCCCTTACGGCAACCGTACGACAACGACTTGACTCAGCCGGCGCGGGTCGGGTGCGTCCGGTTAGGGCCGGCACCGGGGTGGCGCCGATAGGATGGCCGCCATGAGCGCAGGAAGCGTCGGTCGGCACATGCCCTCCGTCATCACGCTCGACGACCTTGCCGCGATGATCGCCGAGGACCCGCACGGGCATCGGTATGAGATCAGCCCCGAGGGAGCGCTGTCGGTCATGCCGCCGCCCGACTCTGAGCACGCCGCGATCGCCAGCCGTTTGCTGGTCTGGCTCGCCGTCGCTGGTTGGCCTGCCGAGCAGGTCCTTCAGGCGGCCGGCATCCGCATCAGCGGGCCCACCGGCGAAGGCGCCCGCATTCCGGACCTGACCCTCTGGTCGAAGCCGCAACCGCGCAGCGTCTGGCTTACCCTCACCGATCTGTTGCTGGTCGTCGAGATCGTGTCTCCGGGCTCGGAGGCGATGGACGAGATGGTCAAACGGCACGAGTACGCGGCGGCCGGCATCCCTCGGTACTGGGTAGTCGATCGGGATGCCGCGCTGACCGTCACGCTGCACCAGCTCGGCCGGTCAGGCGAGTACGAGGTGGCCACCAAGATGCCGCTGGCCTGGCTGCTGAACACGGCACCGGCGGATCACCTGGGCTGAATCCGCCCACGTCGCCGCGACCAAGTCCGCCCGACACCGGCAACACGTCGACTGCCTCCACATCCTCCGCTAGTACGGCAACCGCCGCGACCTGCCGAGGACGGCCCAGACCACCGACGAATCGTCTCCGCACATGACGGACCCGAACGGACCGCGACGGACGGAACGGGCAGAACTTACCAGCGGGGGGTCGTTGGTTCGAACCCAACCGTGCCCACAGGTTCATTGCGGCCTCGCCGCGGCGGGGGGTTCCCACCCCGCACCCCCCATGGCCGCTGCGCGACCACTGACCAGCGCTGCGCGCGGTCAGCTCACCAGGTCCTCAACCGGCATCGCCGTGCTCTGCGCCGAGGCTGGACGGACCACTACCTCGCCGTCCGCACGGGCCTCGCCCCGGTCCGCCGTGGTCGATCCCCCGCCGCGGCTCGACGTGTGGCCGTTCGGATGGGCCCCGGGAAGGCCACCTCAGCCCCCGAGTTCGCCACCGCGCCGGCAGCTGCTCGTACTCGGCGATGAGTTCGTCGCGACTGCGCCCGCCTCCGTAGGCCGATCCGGGTACCAGATCTTGGAAGCGAAGGAAGTCCCGATCCATCGAAAGCGCACCACCGCGCTCAAGGATGAGCATCGGTACGGACGACCCTCGCGGTATCGGCGACGTGATTACCGACGCAGCAGGATTCCGATCTTCGTTGAGGTTGCCGCGCACGTCGAAGCAGCCGTTCGCGCCCTGTATGAGAAGCAGGTGACGTCTGACAGGTGAGGCGGACGGCAACAGCAATACCGCCTCACCGGCCAAACGCGACACCAACCCCCGGGCATTTTCCGTGCAGTACCTTGTCCGTGGGCCCGTTCCCTAAGACGAGGAGAGCGCCAGCGCCGGGCCTGTCAATCGGTCAATCGGCTACCGAGCGCACTTCAGTGCACGCGTAGGGCGCGCCTCGTTGCGCGCTATTGCGTGCTGCTCTCGTTTCCTGCATCCCCCGCCACGAAGGTGGGTCGATCCCGCCTGCTCAGTTTTCTTCCGCATGTCTCGAAACAGACCCGCCACAAGAGCTCGACACACAGGGAGGCCGACATGAAAAAGTACATCAAACGCGCTGCCATCGTCCTCGGCACCGCAGGAATGATCATCGCGGTCGGCGGGGCGGCGGCCATCGCCACCGGCGCCAAACACACCAGGATCCACTTTCAAATGGTCCGGTCCGCGAACTCGGTGAATACGGGCTGCCTGCCCAAGGCCAAGGCCGAGGTCACCGTACAGTCGAGAGGGCAGGTCGAGGTGATGACGATCGCAGCGAGCGGCTTGCCGAAGAACACCGACTTCGATCTGTTCGTCATCCAGGTGCCGAACGCGCCGTTCGGCTTGTCCTGGTACCAGGGCGACCTCAACACGAACCAATGGGGCGTAGCCGCCGGCACGTTCGTCGGCCGGTTCAGCATCGAGACGTTCAGCGTGGCACCTGGCACCGCCCCGGCACCGGTGGTACACACCTCGCCGATCGCGGACGCCTCGTCGAACCCGACGACGGCCCCAGTCCACCAGTACCACCTCGGGCTGTGGTTCAACTCGCCGGAGGATGCGGTCGCCGCCGGCTGCTCGAAAGACCCGAAGGCTGTGACGCCGTTCAACGGCGACCACACCGCGGGCCCGCAGGTGTTGAGCACAAGGAACTTCTCAGACGCTGAGGGCCCGCTGCGCAGCCTGCAGCCGTAACCCACGGCAGACGGCGAACGGCGGTCCAGGCGCGGCGACATGATCCCCGCCTGGCCGCCGTCGCGACAGGTCGAACGCCGGCACGAACGGGCCGAGCGGAGTCGGCCTTGCGGCGGCCGTACGGCAGCGGCGTGCATTCCGGCACCGGCGGCAAGGCCGGGGCGGCGGCTCCTGTGCAGAAGTCGGCGGTCCCCGGCCTCGCCGAGCGGGTTGAAGATCTAGCGGCTCCTACTGTGGCCGGACGTTGTGGTTGCCGGCGAACAGGTTTTCGGGGTCGTACTGGCGCTTGAGCGCCGCCAGACGCTGGTACGTTGCCGGTGGATAGATGGCGGCGACGTCCTGTTCGGTGGCCGAGGCGAGGAAGTTCGCGTAGGCGCCGCTGACGTGCGGCGCGAGCCGCGCCCAGATCGCCTCCAGGGCCGGGCCGGCCGCCTCGACGACCGCCTCCGGGCCCCCGGTGGTGGTCACGATCATCAGCTCCGCCTGCCGGTGCGCGTAGGCGGTGGCGTCCGCGGGCACCCGGGCCACCGCGCCGCCGACCCCGCGGACGGAGATGAGCGGCGAGCGCGGCGATGCCCCGACCTCGGCCAGGATCCGCAGGACTTCGGCCACCGACTCCCTGTCCACGAACGCGCCTCGGGTCACCAGTCGCATGCCCGGTGGCGGGGTCAGGCCCTCGACGAGGATGTCCGCGTAGGGCAGCCGCGCGACGTCGTCCCCGATCACCGTGCCGAGCGCCCGGATCGGGTCGATCGCCCGTGCGGCAGCCGCCGGGTCGTCGCCGTCGAAGGCGACCTGGATCTCGACCGGCGCCTCGGGCCCACCGGCGAACGGGTTGGCGAAGTTCACGATGGACGTGAGTTCCTCGGGCGCGGTGCGCAGGTAGTCCGCCCACCCCTGCAGCACGGCGCCCGCCGCTGCCGCGGGGAAGCTGACCTTGCCGAAGTACACGTCGGTCGTCTTGTGGGCCGCGAACTCGAACGCCGTCACGATCCCGAAGTTGCCGCCTCCACCGCGGATCGCCCAGAACAGCTCCGGGTTCTCCTCGGCGCTGGCCCGCACGACCGCCCCGCCGGCCGTGACCACCTCGGCGGCGACCACGCTGTCCAGCGCCAAACCGTACTTGCGCACCTTCCAGCCCATGCCACCGGTCAACGTCAGCCCGCCGACGCCGACGCTTCTGGTGTCGCCCGAGGAGATGGCCAGGCCGTATGGCGCCAGCGCGTCCGCGACCGCGCCCCAGGAGGCGCCGCCGCCGATCCGCACGATGTGCCGCTCGCCGTCGAAGACCTCCACGTCCGCGAGCCCGCCGAGGTCGATCACGACGCCGCCGTCGTTGGTGCCGAATCCCGCAAACCCGTGCCCGCCGCCACGCACGGCCAGCGCAAGCCGCGACGCGGCCGCGAACCGGACGCCGGCGCTGACGTCCCCGACGGCTTTGGGCCGCAGCACGTACGCCGGACTGCCCGACACCAGCACCGAGCGGCGGGCCGATTCGTAGTCCGTCCCGCCCGGCTCGACGATGTCACCCCCGAACTCCCGCCGAAGCCCTTCCAGCGCTGCGCTCATGTCGCTACCCCCTCCGCATAGCCACCCTTGATCCGTACGAAGGTCCGACGAACACCGCGGCAAGGTTGTGAGACCCCACAGGTATGACCTGCGTCTCCCACCCGGGGCGGCGGCGGACGACCGGGCCGGGCAGCGGCCTTCACGGAATGCGGGGTGATGGCCGTCGAGGAGTGCCCGCAAGGGCCCAGCAGGGCTCGCTCGAGCCCGTGCTGGGTCATGGTGCCGGTGGTGGGTCAGGCCGTGGGCAGCTTGGCGAGGATCGCCTTGACCTCGTCGACCGCCTTCGGCTTGAGTTGGTCCTTGGGCACGAAGCTGGTCCCGAAGGTCACCAGGCTCACGGAGAGATAGAGATTGCTGTCGAGCACCCGGATCGTGTAGTCGCTGGTCTTCGAGCCGATGTCCCAGTCCCGGTTGGTGCCGTACGCCCGCTCGCCCATACCGCTGAGTTCGCCGTCGAAGAACCGCTTCTTGTCCATCTCGTAGCCGGAGTCGTAGTACTCCTTCGCGTCCTTTGCGGACGGGTACACCTGCGTCTTGATGCCGAAGGTCACCTTCATCCCGGAGGACGTGCGCAGATCGAGGTCGCAGTCGGAGCGGGCGACATCGCCGGTCTTGCGCACGTTCGGCGTGGACTTTTCCTTCTTGGCGGCGTAGGGGCCGAGCGCGCTCAGGTCGATCGAGCAGAGGTCACCGGGGGCGGTGTACTTCGCCGGGGCCGCGGCCTGGGAGCTCGACTTCAACGGATGGTCGGTCGGCAGGCCGGGAGCGGTGGGCACGCCCGCGGTCACGGCCGGCTGACCGCCCGCGTCCGGTGTGGACGGATCGCTGTTGCCGACCAGTTTGGAGACCACGAACGCACCCCCGGCCACGGCGAGGACCAGGATCCCCGCGATCACGCCGATCGGCACCCAGGGCATCGAACTGCGGGGGGCGGCGGGCGGGGGTCCGGCCGGCGGCTGCCAGGCCTGGGTCGTCGGGGCCTGCTGCCAGCCCTGGGTCGCCGGAGCCTGAGGCGCCGGAGCCTGCTGCCAGCCCTGGGTCGCCGGGGCCTGGGTTGCCGGAGCCTGCTGCCAGGCCTGGGTGGGCGGCGGCTGCGGCGGGTAGCCGGCGGGCTGCTGCGGCGGATATTGCGGCGCCGCGTACTGCGGCGGATAACCAGGGGCGGCCGGCTGGCCCTGGCCGGGCTGAGCCGGGAAAGCGCCGGTCGGTGATGGCCCAGACGGCGCAGGATAGCCGCCGAAGTATTGACTCTCGTTGGGTTCACCGGTCGGTGGATATGTCACGGGCTCCGACCCTAGTCGACGCTTGCGGCTCATAGGGCCCCGTCAAGGGCACGCGACGGTAACGGGCCGGGACGGCGACGGTGCGTACAGCAGGCCCGGGAAGGAATTCTGGTGGGCGATCAGCGCCCGTTTGCGCCGCGCCTGCGAGCGTGGCCGAGGCACGCTGGGCATATGTCCCACGAGGCCGGTACGGCGGCTTATGAGCATTTGCGCGCGGCGCACTTGAGTGCGGTACGGGCCTCGCTCGAGGACCATGTGGCGCGGCTGGACTGGCCGCGGCCTCGCATCGAGCGCTACCGGACCGAACGGCTGCGCTCGCTGCTCGCCTACGCTCGCGCGCGCTCGCCGTTTCATGCGGCCCGGATGGCCGGCGTCGACCCGGCCACGGCGACCGTCGAAGACCTTGTGCGGCTGCCGCCCATGGTGAAGCGGGAGGCCCAGGACGAGTGGGACGCGATCGTCACCACGCCCGGCATCGACCGGGCCGGCGCCGAGCGGGTGCTGGCTCAGCAGCGCTGGTTCTCCTACACGCCCGCGGGGCACCAGGTGTTCAGCTCGGGCGGCTCGAGTGGCGTGCGCGGCGTGTACGTCTGGGATTGGGAGCAGTTCGTGACCCTCGCCTGTCTGGCCTGGCGGTGGCAGGCGCGTGCCGAGCGTGCTGCCGGGCCGGGCATCCGCGGGGCCCGGCTGGCCGTGCTGGAGGCCGGCGAGCCGCCGCACGCCAGCACGCCGTTGTTCGACGTCGCGACGGGGCCGCTGATGGAGACCATCGTGATCCCGGCGGCGGCGCCGTTCGACCAGGTGCTGCGGGCGGTGTCGGACGCTCGGCCGACCCATCTCGTGGGCTATGCCTCGGTGATCGGGCGCCTCGCCCGCGCCGCGGTCGCGGGTGAGCTCGACATCCGGCCGGTTCGGGTGAGTACGAACTCCGAGCCGCTCGGCGCGGAGGACCGCGACGCGATCGGCGCCGCCTGGGGCGCGCCGGTCCACAACCTCTGGGGCTCGACCGAGATCGGCGTCCAGGCGGTCGGCTGCGGCCACGGCGACGGGCTTCACCTCTGCGAGGACGAGGTGATCGTCGAGCGGGTCGATTCCTCCGGGCGCCCGGTACGTCCCGATGAGCCGGCCGCGCGCACGCTCGCCACCGGGCTGGCCGGCCGCACGTTCCCGTTCATCCGCTACGACCTCGGCGACGAGGTGACGGTGCTGCCCGGGGAGTGCGCTTGTGGGAGCTCGATGCTGCGCGTCGCCGACATCGCCGGGCGGCGCGACGACGACTTCCGCTACGGCGGGCGAACGGTCCCGGCAAGCGCGTTCCGGCACGTGCTGGGCACCGATCCGCTGATCTCGGAGTACCAGGTGCATCAGACTGCGGGCGGAGCGGACGTGCTGGTGGTCGGGTCGCCCGACGTCTCCGCGGTGGCGGCGGCGCTGGTCGCCTCGCTGTCGCCGTACGGCCTGGCCGATCCCGAGATCAGCGTCCGCACCGTCGAACGGCTCCCGCGTCACGCCTCGACCGGCAAGCTCACGCGGTTCATCCCGCTGCTGTGACGAGGCGGCGCGGCACGGACATCGGCCGATGCAGGAATTGGCCGGAAGATGAAAACTGTGCGGCTTCGCGGGAGGCGCCGGGTGAACGCCGCGGATAGTGTCACGGCATGGATCGATGGGTGGCCTGGCATGAGGCGTATGACGTGGCGGGGTCGGCGCTCGGGATGCGGCTGTCCCTGGTGGCCGGTCACATCCGGCGGGCCGTCGAGGCGCTCCCCCCGGGAGAGGTACGGCTGGTCAGCCTCTGCGCCGGGCAGGGGCACGACGTGGTCCGGGCGCTGGCCGGACATCCGCGGCGGGGTGACGTGCGCGGCGGGCTGGTCGAGCTGAACCCCACGAATGCCGGGATCGCCCGGGAGCGGGTCGCGGGGGCGGGGCTCGACGGGCTGCGCGTGGTCGAGGCGGACGCCGGGGACACCGGCAGCTTCGTCGAGTTCGTGCCGGCCGACGTCGTGCTCGTCTGCGGGGTGTTCGGCAACATCGGCGACGAGGACATCCGGCGCACCGTGCTGGCGCTGCCCGAGCTGGCCGCGCCGGGCGGGACCGTCGTCTGGACCCGGCATCGGCGGGAGCCCGATGTCCCGGAGCGGATCCGCGGGTGGTTCGCCGAGGGTGGGTTCCGGGAGGTGGCGTTCGACGCTCCCCCGGAGCTCGGGATCGGGGTGGGCGTACACCAGCTGGTGGGGGCGCCCCGGCCGCTCACCACTCGGCGGTTGTTCAGCTTCAAGCAGTGAAGCGCCACCGGGACGACAACATGTCAGGGCTTGTGCGGGCAGCGGTGGACGGGCCGGCGGGGGATCCGGGCCGGCCGGCGGATGGAGACCAGGCGGGACGGGCGGACCGCCGGCTGCTTGGCCGACGCCGGGGCCATCGAGGAGCCCGTGGCGGCGGCCACCGCGGCGAAGTGTGACGAGAGGGCGGCGTGCAGCAGGGTCGGCGACGGCGGCTGCGGCGCGGCCGTCAACGGGTTGGCCCGGCGGTTCAGCGGCTGGTAGGTCCGCTGCTGGGGGATGAACCTCGGGGCGGCGGGCAGCGCGCGGCGCTCCGGGAGCCCGGGCGGCACGGTGGGAGTGGCCGCCTCCGGCTCCTGGTCCTGCTCGGGGCGGGTCACGATGAAGGCGACCACCGCGGCCACCACGACCGGGACCAGGTAGAGGAGGGCTTCCGCGTATTGCTCGGTCACGACGACGAACTCCCAACGGCTGCGCACGACTGACCTGCGCAACGCTACGGATTCCGCCGCACTCACCGTGTCATCCGGTCGGGTCGCCCTGCAAGTCCGGGCGGGGTGCAGCTGCGGTGCAAAGCTCCCGGTACCACTCGAAGGAGCGGCGCGGGGTGCGCTGCTGGGTGTCGAAGTCGACGTGGACGAGGCCGAAGCGCTGCTCGTAGCCCTCGGCCCACTCGAAGTTGTCCAGCAGCGACCACGTGCAGTAGCCGTGCACCTCCACGCCGGCGTCCATCGCGGCGCGGACCGCCTGCAGGTCGCCGGCGATGTAGTCGATGCGGAACTGGTCGTCCAGGCCGGGGTAGGAGCAGCCGCTCTCGGTGATCCAGATCGGGGGCAGGCGGTCCGCGTAGCGCTCCTTGAGGGCAACCAGCTGCGCGCGCAGGCCGTCGGGGATCACCGGCCAGCCGAAGGCGGTCTTGGGGTACCCCTCGATGTCCAGGCGGACGAAGGGCAGCGGGTCGCCCTCGGGCGGGGCCGCGATCAGGCTCGGGTTGTAGTAGTTCACGCCCAGGGCCTGGATCGGCTGGGAGATGACCTCCAGGTCGCCCTCCATGACGATCGAGTCGACGTCGGCACTGGTCAGAAACTCGTAGCCGGGCGGGTACTCGCCGAGCAGGATCGGGTCGGTGAACAGGTGGTTCTGCACCATGTCGTACATCGCGGCGGCCAGCTGGTCCTCGTCCGACTCCGACTTCGGCCACACCGGGGAGTAGTTGTTGGCCAGCGTCACCGGGGCGCCCGACGCGCGGCGCAGCGCCGAGACGCCGAGGCCATGGGCCAGGAGCAGGTGGTGTACCACGGGCAGCTGGTCGTTGAGCATGGTCAGGCCGGGGGCGTGCACACCCTGGACGTGACCCAGCGCGAAGTGGATGTACGGCTCGTTCAGGGTGATCCACAGCTTGACCCGGTCGCCCAGGCGCTCGGCGACCAGCTCCGCGTATTCGCCGAACCGCATCGCGGTGTCGCGGTTGGCCCAGCCGCCCTCGTCCTGCAGGGCCTGCGGCAGGTCCCAGTGGAACAGGGTGACCAGCGGGTCGATGCCGCGGGCGGCCAGGCCGTCAACCAGGCGGTCGTAGAAGTCCAGGCCGGCCGGGTTGGCCGGGCCGCTGCCGGTGGGCTGGATGCGGGGCCACGCGATGGAGAACCGGTAGGCGCCGGCGCCCAGCCGGGCCATCAGGTCCAGGTCGGACTCCCAGCGGTGGTAGTGGTCGCAGGCCACGTCGCCGGTGTCGCCGCCCCGGGTGCGGCCCGGCGTGTGGGCGAAGGTGTCCCAGATGGATGGCCCGCGGCCGCCCTCGGCGACGGCGCCCTCGATCTGGTACGCGGCGGTGGACACGCCGAAGCGGAAGCCCGGCGGGAACTGGAGGTCCGGCATGAACGCACGCTACCGCCTCGGGGCAACATCGGGCACCGCGAGGCGCGTAGGCTCGTGACGTACGAGTGCCGGGTCTTGTTTTTCATCCACAGTGGACCGCGGAGGCTTTCGGGCACTATTGGGGCATGGCACTTGAGATTCCAGCCGTCGAGCTGGCGCCGGGCGTGAGCCTGCCGACCATCGGGTTCGGCACGTGGCAGATCACGGGCCGGTCGGCCTACGAGTCGACCCGGGCCGCGCTGGACGCCGGCTACCGGCACATCGACACGGCCACCATGTATGGCAACGAGGAGGAGATCGGCCGGGCGCTGCGCGACAGCGGGCTGGACCGCTCCGAGGTCTTCATCACCACCAAACTGCCGCCGTCGCACGCGGGGCGGGAGCGCCAGACGCTCGAGGCCAGCCTGAAGGCGCTCGGCGTGGACTTCGTCGACCTGTGGCTCATCCACTGGCCGCCGGCCCGCGGCAAGTCGCTGCCGACCTGGATCGCCCTGCTCGAGCAGCGCGACGCCGGGCGGATTCGCAGCGCCGGGGTGAGCAACTACGACACCCAGCTCGTCGACGAGCTGGTCCGCGAGACGGGCGAGACGCCGGTCGTCAACCAGGTCGCCTGGAGCCCGGCCGAGCACGACCCGAAGTTCCTGGCCGACATGCGGGACCGGCGGGTGGTCGTGGAGGGCTACAGCTCACTGAAGAACACTCCCCTGGACGACCCGCGACTGCTCGCGATCGCGTCCTCGCACGGGGTGACGGTGCCCCAGGTCGTACTGCGCTGGCAGCTGCATCACGACATCGTCATCATCCCGAAGTCGACGCGTCCCGAGCGGATGCGGGAGAACCTCTCGGTGCTCGGCTTCTCGCTGTCGGACGACGAGATCGAGACCGTCAACTCCGTCTGACCGACCGGTCGATCCGGGCCCGCCAGCCCCGCTCCCGGGGCTTGCGGCGCAGCCGGGCCAGCGCGGCCACCGCGCCGGCGGTGAGCTCCTCGAAGTCGAACTCCGTGCGGTGCGTACCCTTCTGGATCACGAACGCGAGGCCGGCCGAGTTGCTCACCGCCCAGCCCCGGCGGGTGCCGACGCGGTGGGCGGCGTTGGCGCCGTAGGCGGTGACGAGCTGGATGTCGAACGGGTACCGCACCTCGCCGCCCTCCCGGGTCACCACGATCCGGGCCTGGGCGAGCTTGTCGTCCCGGTTGAACAGCGCCTTCCACCACTTGGTCCGCGGCGCCTCGACGACCACCTCGACCCCGTGCCCGTGCTCGCCCGGATCGCGCGCCTCGGCCACCCGCCGGACCAGGTCGACGACCCGGTCCGGCCTCGATCGGCGGAACGACACCCACTTCTCCACGGCGACATCCTTGCGCACCGTTTTCCTCATCCGTGGCGCCCACCGGCCGTTTGGATTGCCAGAAGCGTCCGAACGGAGCAATTCATGCGCCGCTGGCTGGGTTCCCGCCGCGTGTCCACCAAGATCCTTATCGTCGCCGCCGTCGCCATCGCCGGCACCGCCGCCACCGGCATCCTCGCGCTGGCCGGCATCGCCGACCTGAACAGCACGCGCGACACCGAGGTCGGCAGAGCGGTGCCGTACATCGCGGCGCTGAACCGGGCGGCCCTGGCCGCCAGGGCGGCGGCCAACGATGAGCGCGGTTACCTGGTCGGCGGCGACACACGGTTCCGCGACGAGGCGCTGGGCCGGCAGGCGGCCGTGAGCGCGGCGATGCAGGATGCGGCGAAGACCGCCGGCGCGGCCGAAAAGGCCAGCCTCGCCAAGATCCAATCCGGGGTGGACGCCTGGTTCGACGCGCTCAGGGCCGAGTTCGCGACATACCCGACGGACAAAGCCAAGGCCACCGCCGACGCGTTCGGGACCAACCGCGACCTGCGCAAGGCGTACGAGGACCTGATCGACGCCGAGATCACCCGGGCCGACAAGGCACTGGTGGCCGGGCAGTCGTTCGACGACACGGTGTACTCGACGCGGCTGACCGTGATCGTGCTGCTGTGCGCGGCGATGGTGCTGGCCGTGGCGCTGTCGCTGTACATCGGGCGGATGATCGTGCAGCCGCTCGGCCGGGTGTCCCGGGTCCTGCGGGCGGTGGCCGACGGGGACCTCACCCAGGACGCCGGCGTGGACCGGGGCGACGAGGTCGGGCAGATGGCCGGGGCGCTGCGGCAGGCGACCTCGCAATTGCGCGGCACCGTCGCCACGCTCGCCGAGCACGCGACGGTCCTCGCCGCCGCGTCGGAGGAGCTGGCGTTGACCAGCAGGCAGAGCGCGGCCGGAGCGGAGGCGGGCGCCCACCAGGCCGGCGCGGTGGCCGGGCTGGCCGAGCAGATGTCCACCACGATCGCCACGGTGGCGGCGGGGGCGACCGAGATGGGCGCCTCGATCCGGGAGATCTCGCAGAGCGCCGCCCAGGCCGTCACGGTCGCCGGCCGGGCGGTCGAGGTGGCCGGCCGCGGCGGCACGGTCATGGGCCAGCTCGGCGAGTCCTCCGCCGAGATCGGCAACGTGATCAAGCTGATCACATCGATCGCCGAGCAGACCAACCTCCTCGCGCTCAACGCCACCATCGAGGCGGCCCGGGCCGGGGACGCGGGCAAGGGCTTCGCCGTGGTGGCCAACGAGGTCAAGGAGCTCGCGCAGGAGACCGCACGGGCCACCGACGACATCGGGCGGCGGGTGGCCGCCATCCAGTCCGACACCTCCGAGGCGGTCGCCGCGATCGAGGAGATCGGCGAGATCATCGAGCGGATCAACGAGTACCAGACGACGATCGCCTCGGCCGTCGAGGAGCAGTCGGCCACCACCGAGGAGATGAGCCGCAGCGTGGAGGAGGTCTCGGCCGCCGGGCGCCAGGTGGCCGAGACGATCGGGTCGGTCGCCTCGTCGGTGCAGCTCACGACGACGGGCATCGGCGAGGCGAACCGGGCGGCCGGCAGCCTGGCCGAGCTGTCCGGTTCGCTCCGGTCGATCGTGCAGACGTTCCGGTACTGACCACTCGGCGACGGTCGCGCTCCGCGGCAACGCCGGAGACTTCCACCTCAGCCGAACTCCCGCGCCCACACCTCCAGCCACGACAGGAAGTCGAGCGGGGTCGCGCCCCGGGTCGCCGAGTAGAGCTCCCGGGTCTCCGGCACGTCGACCTCGCCGGTGCGCCACACCCACCCGGCCTGCTCGCCGGTGACCACGAGCACCGAGAAGTCGTTGCCGCCGTGGTTGGCGATGGTCAGGCAGCCGTCCGGGTCGCCGCTCTTCTGCAGCGCGGTCAGGCGCTCGTCGTCCAGGACGCCCTCCCCCTCGGGGAGCTCGGCGATGGCCGCGAGCATCGCGGACGTTTCGGCGTCGCCGTACCGGAACGGCCGGGCCGGATCGCCCTCGCCGTTGTCGGCCTCGAGCGCCACGTCCTCGAGTCCGTAGAGCCAGGGCTCGTCGTCCGTCCAGATCCCGTCGGCCACCTCGAGCACGAACGTGCGGTACGACTCGGGCAGCCGGGCCCCGACCCGCTGCTCGAACGCGGCCACCGCCGCCTCCGTCGCCGGGGGACGAAGCTCGAGATCCTCGCACTCGCGTAAGGCGGAGCGCACGCGGGACACTGCGCGGCCGATCGGGTTGGTGGACATGGACTCGCCCCCAGGGTCGGTCGTGTGGCTTCGGCCGATGGCTTTCGCCCGGTGGCACGGAAGATATGCGAGCCGCGCCACCGTCGGTCCACGATCCGACCCGGGAGCGCTAGCGGAAGCGGGCGCCCTCGTCGCGGCGGAAGGCCCAGGCGGCGACCGCGGCCATGGCCACGGTCCAGGCGGCCAGGGCGACCATCGACGTCGCGGAGACGTGGAAGTCGCCGACCGAGGCCCAGATGAGCTCGACCGCGCCGCGAGTCGGCAGGTACGGGGCGATGGTCTCCACGAACCCGGGGGCCTGGTTCGGCGCCGACAGCAGGCCGCCGCCGAAGGCCAGCGGGAAGAAGATGATCTGGGCCACCGCCAGGGCCGCCTTCATCGGGAGGGCGTAACCGATGGCCAGGCCCATGAAGGTGAACGGCAGGGCGCCCAGGATCACGGCGCCGACCGCCAGCAGCAGGCCCGTCCACGTCGCGGTGGCGGCGGTGAAGAAGGCGCCGATCAGGACCACGGGCAGCAGGGACAGGGTCGTGAAGGCCAGGCCGGACAGGATGCGGCCGGCGAAGGAGGCGCCGGGGCCGGCCGGGAGGGTCCGGGTATACGGGTCCCAGGGCTGGGCCCGGTCCTCGGACACGCCCACACCATAGGTGAACAGCGAGCTCGTCATCACCGCGAACATGACCATCGACGCGGTGGCGAAGGTGGCGGCGGTCGCGTTGTCGCCGGCGAAGGGGACCACGAAGAAGAGCATCGACGCGGCCGGGAAGAAGGCGCCGCCGACCACCGCAATGGGGATGCGGATGGTCTCCAGGATGCGGAAGCGGGCGTGGGTCAGGGCCAGGCTGGACACGGGGTCACCTTCCGGTCAGGGTCAGGAAGGCCTCTTCCAGCGTGGTGGGCTGGACCTGCAGGCCATGGAACGGTACGCCGGAGTTGACCAGGTCGCGCACGAGCTGGTCGGCATCCGGGGTGAGCAGGGAGGTGCGGCCGTCGGCGCGCTCGACGCCGACCACCCCCGGCAGGTCGGGCAGGTCCGCCGTGCCGGCCAGGCTGACACGGTGGATGCCGACCATGGCGCGGATCGCGTCAACGGTGTCGTCGGCGAGGATGCGGCCCTGGCCGATGACCACCACGCGGTCGGCGAGCGCCTCGATCTCCTCCAGGTAGTGGCTGGTGAGCACGACCGTGCCGCCGTCGTCGGCGAAGGAGCGGATGGCGTCCCACAGGGCGCGGCGGGCCTGGACGTCCAGCCCCGTCGTGGGCTCGTCCAGGAAGACCAGGCGCGGTCGGCCCACGAAGGCCAGCGCCACGGCGAGGCGGCGCTTCTGGCCGCCGGACAGGCCCCCGGTCTGCCGGCGAGCCACCTCCGTCAGGCCGAAGCGGGTGAGGGTCTCCTCGTGCGGTACCGCATCCGGAAAATGCCTGGCGACGAACTCCAGGCACTCGCGGACGCGCAGGGTGGACGGCAGGCCGGTCTCCTGCGGCGTGACGCCGATCTGGCGGCGGCTGGCCGGGTCGCGGGGGTCGCCGCCGAAGAGCTCCACGGTGCCGGAGGTCGGGCGGCGCAGCCCCACGAGCAGGTTGAGCAGCGTCGACTTGCCGGCGCCGTTGGGGCCCAGCAGGCCGAGCACCCCGCCGGGCGGGATGTCCAGCGAGACTTGGTCCAGGGCCACGGTGTCGCCGTAGCGGCGGGTCACGGCCACGGTGCGGGCGAGCATGTCACGACTCCTTCGGGGGGTCGAGCAGGGCACGGAGTTGGGCGGTGTAGTCGTCGAAGGCGACCCGGCCGCGGTTGGTGAGGCCGGCCGAGGTGGTCGGGGTGCGGCCGCGGAAGGACTTGACGACCTCGACGTAGCCGGCCTGCTCGAGCTTGGTGAGGTGGACCGACAAATTGCCGGCGGTCATGTCGAGCAGTTGCTGGAGCTTGGGGAACGTCATGCGGTCGCCGGGGCCGAGGCTCGACAGGGCGGCCATGATGCGCAGGCGGGCCTGGGCGTGGATCACGGGATCGAGGTCGCTCATCGGCGGGCGCGCACTTGCAGGAGCAGGCCGAGCAGGATCAGGCCGCCGCCACCGCCGAGCGAGATGAGCAGCGAGTGCCAGCCGGGCCCCGCGGCCACGCCGGCGATGTTGATGACGGTGAGCCACGCGCCGAAGATGAACATGTCGCGGGACATCCAGACGGCGGCGCCGGCCATGTACATGGTGGCGACGAGCCCCACGGAGACGCAGGCCCACAGCAGGCCGCGCTCATTCTCCGGCAGCAGCCTCGCGAAGTGGTTCGTCGTGGTGCCGACGCCGGCGTAGGCGAAGAACCAGGCGAACCCGTAGGCGGTGCCCTGCCACGAGGAGCGCCCGGCCAGGCCCCGGCCGCGCACGGCGGAGACGCCCACGGTGGCCATCATGGCCAGGGCCATCAGGGCGAACAGGCTCGCCAGCGGCAGCCAGTCGGGGAGATCGACGAAGACCCTTCCATTCGGACCGTACCGCAGGAACAGCAGCCCGAAGCCGATGAGCCACGCCCCGCCCCACGGCACGTAGTAGAGCAGCGGGTTGAGCTGGAGGGTGCGGGCCGCGGCGGCGCGCTCTTTGCGGATCAGCTCCAGTGACTCGGCGGCCGAGGCCGGAGGGGCATCGTCATCGACGGGCGTCATGCAAACTACTTTACGCGGCAAACCTGTTTACGCAACCCGCCCCGAGAGCGCGCGGAGGCGCGGAGGCGCGGAGGCGCGGAGGCGCGGAGGCGCGGAGGCGCGGAGGCGCGGAGGCGCGGAGGCGCGGAGGCGCGGAGGCGCGGAGGCGCGGCAAGCCCCGCGCGGTGGTGAGACCCGACAGCGGCCCACGAGCAAGGCCGGCCGCCCCAGGACCCGACGGCGGCCCACGAAAAGGGCCGGCCGCCCCCAGGACAGGAGCGGCCGGCCGTCAGTTGGTGCGGTAGGAGTGACTACGCGGTAGGCGCAGGCTCCAGCGGGTCGACGCGGTGCCGCCCGTCCGCCTCCCCGCCCGGCACCTCGTGCGCCGTCACCGGCGAGGCGTGCTTGCCCTCGCGGCGCTGGCGGCGACGCTCCTTCGTCGACTCGACCATCGTGTAGAGGGTCGGGACGAGCACGAGCGTGAGCAGGGTCGAGGAGATGAGGCCGCCGATCACCACGACGGCGAGCGGCTGGGAGATGAAGCCACCCTCGCCGGTCAGGCCGATCGCCATGGGCAGCAGGGCGCAGATCGTCGCCACCGCCGTCATGAGGATCGGGCGGAGGCGGCGCCGGCCGCCCTCGACCACGGCCTCGCGGACCGGCATGCCGGACTCGCGGTACTGGTTGATGAGGTCCATCAGCACGATCGCGTTGGTGACCACGATGCCGATGAGCATGAGCACGCCGATCATGGCGGGCAGGCCCAGCGGGGTGCCGGTGGTCAGCAGCAGGATGATCGCGCCGGTGGCCGCGAACGGGATCGAGACCAGCAGGATCAGCGGCTGGGCCACGCTCTTGAAGGTCGCCACCATGATGATGAAGACGATCGCGATGGCGGCCAGCATGGCCAGGCCGAGCTGGCCGAAGGTCTCTGCCTGCTGCTGGCTGACGCCGCCCAGGGAGACCGTCGCGCCGGACGGCAGCTGCAGGGCGTCGAGCTTCTTCTTCAGGTCGGTGGAGACGGCGCCGAGGTTGTCGCCGGTCGCGCGGCCGGTCACCGTGGCGCTGCGGTTGCCGTTGATGCGCGTGATGGCGACCGGACCGGTGTCCTGCTTGACGTCGGCGACCTGGTCCAGGCGCACGAAGGGCGGGGTGCCCGCCACCGGGATCTGCAGCGCCTTGAGCTGGTCCAGCGAGGCCGGGGCCGGGCCGGAGCGCAGCACCAGGTCGCGCTGGGAGCCGTCGACGGTGAGCTGGGTGAGGGTCTGGCCGCGGTAGGCCGCGGAGACGATCCCGCCGATCGCCGCGTCCGACAGGCCGTACTTCGCCGCCACGTCCCGCTTGACGTGCACGTCGACGCGCGGGTTGCTGGACGCGAGGTTGCTCTCCACGTCGGCGATGCCGGACAGGCCCTTCATGGCCTCCTCGACCTGGCCGGAGGCCTTGGCGAGGTCGCCGGGGTTGGGGGCCTTGACGATGACCTGGAGCTGGTCGGCGGCGCCGCCGCCACCGCCGCCCGCGGTGACCTTGACCTTGCCGACGCTGTCGCCGGCCGCGGCGATCTGCGTGCGCAGGTCGTCGACGGCCTTCTCGACGTCGGTGCCCTCCTTCGCGGTGACCGAGAAGTTGGCCGTGTTGCCCGACTGCGCGCCGGCGAAGCCGAAGCCGGCCGAGGCGCCGATGGTGGCCTGGTACGCCTCGATGTCACCGCGCTTGGCGAGGATGTCCTCGATCTTCTTGGCCGCGGCGTCGGTGGTGGCGAGGCTGGAGCCGAGCGGCAGCTCCTGGGAGATGGAGAACTCGGTCTGGCCGGAGCCGTCGATGAAGTTGGTCTTGAGGGCGCTGGCGAGGCCCATGGTCACGATGAAGACCACGATGCTGGCCGCGACCGTGGCCCAGCGGGTCCCGCGGCTGCGGGTCACCCAGCTCACGATCGGCACGTAGGTGCGCTGCAGCGCGCTGCGGCGCTCCTTCTCCAGGGCCTTGGCCTCGACCGCCTCGCGCTCCTCGGCGGCCAGCGCCTTCGGGCGGCGCAGGAACCAGTAGGCCAGGACCGGCACCACGGTGAGCGAGACGAACAGCGAGGCGATCAGCGCGACCGCGATGGTGATGGCGAAGGGCCGGAAGAGCTCGCCGGCCAGGCCGCCGACCAGGCCGATCGGCAGGAACACGGCGACCGTGGTCAGGGTCGAGGCGACGACCGCGCCGGTGACCTCGCGCACGCCGGTGAGAATGGCGTGGACCTTTTCTTCGCCGTACTCCAGGTGCCGTTTGATGTTCTCCAGCACCACGATCGAGTCGTCCACGACCCGCCCGACGGCGATGGTGAGCGCGCCGAGGGTGAGCAGGTTAAGCGAGTAGTCGCCGACCCACAGCCCGATCAGCGCGACGACCACGGACAGCGGGATCGACACCGCGGTGACCAGGGTGGAGCGCAGCGAGAACAGGAAGACCAGGATCACGATCACGGCGAAGAGCAGGCCGAGCGCGCCCTCGGTGGAGAGGCTCTTGATGGACTTCTCGACGAACGGCGCCTGGTCGAAGACCGTCGTGAGCTTCGTGTCGCCGCCGAGCTGCTTCTGCAGGTCGTCGAGCTTGTCGCGGACCGCGTGGCTGATCTTCACGGCGTTGCCGTCGGGCGACGCGGTGACCGAGATGCCGAGGCTGGGCTTGCCGTTGGTGCGGGTGATCGCGGTGGCCTCGACCGTCTTGAGCTCGACGGTGGCGACGTCACCGAGCTTGGCCGTCGGGGTGACGTTGAGGCCCTTGAGCTCGTCGAGGGTGGCGAGGGTGCCGCCGACCTGGACCGACAGCGACTTGTCGCCCTCGGTCAGGGTGCCGGCCGGGAAGGACACGCCGTTGGCCTTGAGCGCGGCGGTCAGCGTCTGCCCGTTGACCCCGGCCGGGAATGCCTTCTGCGGGTCGAGCGTGATGAGGACATTCTGCTTCTCGGCGCCGGTCACCTCGACCTGGCGCACGCCCTCGATGCCCTGCAGCGCCGGCACCACGATCTGGTTGAGCTGCTGGGCGAAGGCGATCTGGTCGCCGGACTTGGACGCGGCGAGCACCACGGCCGGCAGGTCGTCGGTGGAACCGGCGATGACCTGCGGGTCGACGGTCGACGGCAGCTGCGACTTGATGCGCGTGATGGCCGTGTTCATCTTGTTGGTGATGTCGTCGATCGAGGAGCCGTACTCGAACGAGACCTGCACCGTCGCCACGCCCTCACGGCTGGTCGACGTGATGTCCTTCAGCGCGGGCACGCCCTGCAGCGCGCCCTCGATCGGCTTGGTCACCTGCTCCTCGACGATGTCCGGCGACACGCCCGGGTAGGGCGCGACCACGAAGGCGGCCGGAAAGTCGATCGAGGGGATGAGCTGTTGCTTCAGTGAAGGGATGGCAATGGCGCCGAAGCCCAGGACGACGATCGCGATGATCGCGACCAGCCCCCGGTTCGCCAAACTGAGCCGGGCGAGGAACGACATGTCTGGAGTCTTCTTCCGGTCGGCTAAGACAGACGTTAGTTCGTGCGATGCTAACCGTTTGTCTAGCGCGAAATTTGTCCAGGGGGTAAAACATTGCTGTGAAGACCCACAGGGAAGCGCTCCTGCACCGCGTCACGATGGCCGAGGAGCGGATGCGCGTCCTGCTCGCCTACGACCGAGCCAATCCCCTGTTCTCAGTAAACCTCACGATGCAGCAGCTCAAGGTGCTATTGCTGCTGTCTCGTCACGACGGGATCCCCTCCCAGGAGCTGACCCGGCACCTCGGCGTGACCCTGGCCACACTGTCGGGCATCGTCGATCGGTTGGTGGCGCAGGGTTACGTGACGCGCACGGAGGACGCCCACGACCGGCGCATCCGGCGCATCCACCTCTCCCCCACCGGCTGGGAGACGCTGAACGAGATCACCGACGGCGGCACCCGCGCGTCCCGGCGCCTGCTCAGCCGCCTCGACGACGAAACCCTCGACATGTTGGGCACCGTGCTGGAGCGCATCGCCGAGGCGGCCTCCGCCGAGGCCACCGAGCAGGATATGCAGATGCCTCAGGGCGCGCCCGACGCTCGCCATCCCGTGCCGTTGCCGTGATCCACCGGCCCGCCTTGCGCGGGCGAACGCCCAGTTTCACCCGGTAAGCCGGATATGCGGCCCCGGCGCCGGGTAGCCGCCACCGCCATGCGGAGCGTGCTGGTCCTTGCCATGCTCGCGGCGGCCGTCCTGCTGCTGCCCGAGCCCGCCCCCGCTGCGCCCCCGGGGCCGTCCGCCGCCGCGGACCACGCCATCCGGGTGCGCGACGGGCGGCTGGTCGAGGCCAACGGCAGCGACCTCGTGCTGCGCGGCGTCAACCACGACTTCATCTGGTACCCGGACAAGAACGGCTCGTTCGCCGCCATCAAGGCGGCCGGGGCCAACGCCGTGCGGGTGCCGCTGGGCATCGGCCACATGTTCCGCAAGACGAAGCCGGAGGAGGTCAGCACGATCGTCGCGCTGTGCCGGCAGAACCGGCTGGTCTGCATCCTCGACGCCCACGACACCTCCGGCTGGGGCCAGGACAAGCACGCCACCACCATCGCCGACGCGGTGCGCTTCTGGATCGGGCTGAAGGCGCAGCTGGCCGGCCAGGAGGACCACATCATCATCAACGTCGCCAACGAGCCCTTCGGCGTCGGCGCGGACTGGCCGTGGGTGCAGCAGACCAGCGACGCGGTGCGGGCCCTGCGCGCGGCCGGCTTCAAGCACACGCTGCTGGTCGACGCCCCCGGGTGGGGCCAGGACGAGGCGTTCCTCATGCGCGACAACGCGCCGAAGGTCGAGGCGGCCGACCCGACCGGCAACACCGTCTTCGACGTCCACATGTACGGCGAGTTCAACAACGCCGCCAAGGTCAACTCGTACCTGACCGCGTTCGGCCGCAACCGGCTGCCGATCATCATCGGCGAGTTCTCCGGCCAGCACGAGTGGGGCAACCCCGACGAGGACGCCATCATGGCCTACGCCGAGGCCCACGACGTCGGCTACTTCGGCTGGTCGTGGAGCGGCAACGAGAAGGAGTTCAACTACCTCGACCTGGTCAACGACTTCGACCCGGCCAACCGCACGGCCTGGGGCCGCCGCCTGCTCACCGGGCCCAACGGCATCTCCACGGACACCCGGGAGGCCACGATCTATCGCAACGGTACGGCGGCCGCTCCCACCGCCCCGCGCGGCGCCCCGGCCCGGCTCGAGGTCACCGACGTGACCCCGCACAGCGTCCGGCTGGCCTGGAAGCGGGGCGGCAGCGGTACGACATATCAGGTCGTGGCGGTGAACGGAGCAACGGAGACCCTCATCCTGACGACCAACCGGCCCGAGGTGACCCTCACCGGGCTGCACGGCGCGAAGGAGTACACCTTCGCGGTCTATGCCCGCGGCCTGCTGGGCACCCGCTCGCCCCGCTCGGCCCCCGTCTACGCGGTGACCCCGCCGGGCTGACGGCGCCGGCGACTGCGCGCGGGGCCGCCGACCTTCACCTGGGCTTTGATGA